>RZZR01000028.1 GCA_009929795.1 Deltaproteobacteria bacterium
GATGGGAGAGCATGTGCACCTCGCCAAAGACCTCGGCCTGAAATTCCTCGGAGGCTTTGGAGTGGGAGGCGATGGCCCAGTAGGGTCCGGGGATGTTGCCTGATCGCAGAGCCTCTCTCCAATGGCTCCGGAGTTCCGTGTCTGATTTGTTCGTTCCGAAGGCGCGCAATGATTTCAAGTACTTTCGGTCGAGAAGCTTGGAGATATCGCGTGATGGCGGGCAGTTCATCCTGCACATCGATACGAATGTGGCGTGGATCTGGAAGTCGGTGGCGTCGGATGGAAAAGCTATCTTGAATTTTCGGCCAATTTTTCGGAGATCGCCAAGACTCAGGCAGGTCCCAAGAATCGAACATTGATGGTCTCGTATTTCCCATATTTTCAGTCGCATAACCGGCTCCAGTTCAAGTGTTGTCGGCCAGAACGTCGATCAATTGTTTTCTGAGAGTTTCCAGATTTTTCGATTTGAAGGACTTTCGGCTCTCTTCAAGGACGATGATAGCCCTGTGTATGGCTTTACGGAGTCGTTTGACCCTGACCGAATCGTCGACACGCAGGAAATCGAGGGCGCCTGTCTTGTCTGATGCCTCGGAATCCTCAATCAATCTGCTGAGCAGGAGACAATGATGCTCGGCATCATGGCGGATATGGTCGGCGCTCGTGAGCACGGATTGAAGATTTGAAAGGCGAATATTCATTGTGATGTATTCTTTTATTAGATTTTACTAACTCACGCCGCAAATAAAAAGGGCAACCATGGCCCAACATCGACCGCAAAAGACACCGCGCACCGAGTTCAAAGTGAAGGCCGTGCCGATTCCGAAAAAACTATCCCAAAGACAGGGATGTTTTCAACTCGACCATGTCAACCGGGCAATATGTTCAATATTTCGACGTATCAAGCCATACGGATCAAAGAGGCAGCGTCATCCCTCGCCATGAGTCGACGAGTCGATTTTTTCGTGCAAGTCCCTGACAAAGGCTTTGGCCCTGATCTCGCACTTCTCCGGATTCAGCCCATGATCCCTGAACTCCTCGAAATGCTTCAGCCAATCTTCGCCAAGCCGGGGGCAGGCCTGGATGAACTCCATGAACTTGACCAAGCTGCACAATGTTTCTTCACTCAAGGCATGTTCGACCTTGCAGGCTTCTTCATCGGCAACGGCAGAGTCGATTTTCAGGATGCCGGTAAGAAACTGAAAAATGATCTCATGCTTTCGATGGATGTCCTGGCCGATGCTTTCGCCGGTGGAGGTCAAATCGACGTATCCATATTTTTCGTACTCGATCAACCCTCTCGAATCCAATGTCTTGAGCATGCTGGTCACGGTGGGCATTCTCACTCCGAGTTTTTCGGCGATATCCTTGACTCGGACGACCCGTTTCTCGTTGCCGATGTCGTAAATGGCCTCGAGATAGTCCTCCATGGTCGAAGTCAATTCCTTGTCATCCTCGTTTCGGTTT
The DNA here is from genome assembly GCA_009929795.1 of Deltaproteobacteria bacterium. Lineage (NCBI taxonomy): Bacteria > Pseudomonadati > Myxococcota > Myxococcia > Deltaproteobacteria bacterium. The sequence continues at coordinate 1,465 of RZZR01000028.1, forward strand.
CGTTCGGCCAAGGTGTTTTCCTTATTTTCTTAGAAACAGAAAATTTTGTTTACAAGGCAAAAGAGTGCGTCGTCAAGTTTTTTCGTGACTACATGTGGCAACAAATTTATTGCAAATAATTATGAGGACTTCTCGGCCATGACGCCATCGGCCGAACATACCCTCAACGGCACTGGGCCGCATCCTCCAATCCGGGTAAAACCATTTGTTACAGATAGCTTTTCTCATCGTGATCTTCAAAACTTTCTCAATGGAATTGATCTCAGGGATGTAGGTCGGCATGAGTTCCAATTTTTTTTTGATTTTTCAAGTTCCCGCAGAAGAAAAGAGCTTCTGGTGATTTTTTGTGAGAACTCAAGATGTGCTTTATCGAGGTTCAGTCCTCTCTGCGTTGGCTCAAGCACGTTGGCTCAACCAAGTTTGTATGTAGTTTTGTATGGAGAAAGAAAAAGGGCTCACAGATTTAAACCTGCAAGCCCTTGATTTTTAAAGTATAAAAAATAAATATTAGTGGTCGCAAATATTCTGGCCAGTGGTCAGGCGGCCGTCAAGCCAGGCCTGGACGATTTCGTCCGGGGCACCGGCCGGGGCCCCGACCACAACTCGCACGCCCGCGTCGGTGAACAGACTCTGTGCCCGGGAACCCATGCCTCCGGCGATGACGAAGTGGGCCCCCTGCTCGGCCACCCATTTGGGTAGAACGCCTGGTTCATGAGGAGGCGGGGTCAGGAGTTCGGCCGAAAGGACCTTCTTGTTTTCGGTGTCCGCGGTGACAATGGCGAATTTTTCGCAATGCCCGAAGTGCATGCAGAGCTGGCCTTGGGCCACGGGCAGGGCGATCTTGACCGTCCCGGCGGGAAGTTCGGTCGAAGACGTCCCGGCCTGCCGCGATTCACCCGGGGCCGAAGTGCCGTCCTGGAGCGATCCGACCATGGCCAGGATGGGCTTGACGATCCGGCCCATGGCCTTGGCAGCTTCGCTTTCGTGATGGACCTTGACGTAGACGAAGCCCTGGTCGCCCGAGCGGACGACTTCGGGATCCATGGGGATCTTGCCCAGAAAGGGCACGCCCATTTCCACGGCCAAACGCTCGCCGCCCCCTGAGTCGAAGATGTTCACGACCTCGTTGCATTTGGGGCAGACGAAACCGCTCATGTTTTCGACCAGGCCGAGAACGGGGTTGCCGACCTGACGGCAAAAAGTGATGGATCGCCGGACATCGTCAACGGCCACGCCCTGGGGGGTGGTGACGATGACGGCCTGGGCCTCGGGGCCGATGAGCTGCAGGGTTGACAGGGGCTCGTCACCGGTTCCGGGAGGGCAGTCCACAACCAGGAAGTCCAGGTCGTTCCAGGCCACGTCCTCCAGGAACTGGCGGATGAGGCCCATCTTGACCGGGCCACGCCAGATGACGGCTTCCTTGGGGTCGGGAATCATGAACCCCAGGGACATGACCCAGAGGTTCTTGTCCCAGGGAATGGGCTCGATATAGTCCTTTTCGATGTGCGGACGCTGATCGCCGAGGCTCAGGAGCCTGGGGATGCTGGGGCCGTGGACGTCGACGTCCAAGAGCCCGACCTTTTTCCCGGCCATGGCCAGACTGGCGGCAAGATTGACGGCCACGGTGCTCTTGCCGACTCCGCCCTTGCCTGACATGACCACGATCTTGTTCTTGATGCGGCCCATGGCCTTTTTGAGTTTGGCGTCCTTGTCCTGGCAATCCTTGCCGGAACAGGAGCCACATGCATGTTCTGCCATATCGTCCTCCAAATCAGATCGGTTTTACACTCGGTGCAGGATATTCTGCCAGATATCGCCCAGGAGGGCTTCGAGTCCAGAATCGTACTCCCCGGCCGTCAGCCCCCGGACCTGGGCCTGGGTGAACTTCAAATCATAGGGGATGCGCCCGACAACGGCAATCCCGGTTTTTTCGCAGAAATCGGCCATGTCCCCGGTCATGGTCGGGTTGATATCCGATTTGTTCAGCACGGCCATGGCCGGAATCTTGAAATGGGCCGTCAGTTCATGGACCCGGCGCATGTCGTGGAAGGCCGAGACCGTCGGCTCGGCCACGATGACCGCGGCCGAGGCATTTGTCAGGGAGGCGATGACCGGGCAGCCAATGCCCGGAGATCCGTCCACCAGAACCATTTCCAGGCCCTTATCCTCGGCCAGGTCGTGGGCCGCCTTGCGGACCGTGGTCACGAGCTTGCCCGAGTTTTCCTGGCCGATGCCCAGGGCGGCGTGGATCATGGGCCCGAATCTGGTGTCGGAGCGATACCAATGTCCGCACATGCGGAGGTTCATGGCCGCCGCACCGGACGGGCAGACAAAGGCGCAGACCCCACAGCCCTCGCAATGGTCCGCCTTGACCCGGTAGGGGTCACCGGGTTCGATGGCTCCGAACCGGCAATGCTCGTGACACAGACCACAGGCCGTGCAGAGGTCCGGGTCGATGCGGGCTTCCTCGCCGTTCCAGAATTCGTGGGTCTCCCGGATTTCGGGGTGCAGAACCAGGTGCAGATCGGCAGCGTCCACGTCGCAGTCGGCCAGGACCTTGTCCGGGCCGAACTGGGCCAGACCGGCCACGATGCTGGTCTTGCCGGTGCCGCCCTTGCCGCTGATGACGACGATTTCCTTCATGACCGGATCTCCTTGCCCTTTGCGCTGGTTTTGACGGAATCCCAGATGGTCTCAAAGATGGAGGTCAGGGAGTCGTCCTCGTCGATGAGCAGACGTCCCGAGGAATATTTTTGGGCCGATTCCATGGAGTGTGGAATCCTGGCCAGGACCTTGATGGCCTCGTCCCGGAGCCAGACGTCCAGGGCCTCGTCTCCTCCCATGCCGCTGCGGTTGACCACGACTCCGAAGGGCAGTCCGAGCTGGCGGACAAGTTCCACGGCCAGACGAAGATCGTGCTGGCCAAAGGGCGTGGGTTCGGTGACCAGGATGACGTAGTCGGCATCCTCGATGGAGGCGATGACCGGGCAGGAGGTGCCGGGAGGAGAATCCAGGATGAGGACGTCGGAGGGGTTTTTCAGGGCCTCGGCCTGGACCTTGTGGATGAGGGGCGGAGCCATGGCCTCGCCGATGCGGAGCAGGCCTCCGTGGACGTGGACGCCACGACCGAGGCCGTGACGGTATTGGCCGAGTTCCCTCTGGCCCCAGGAAACGGCCTTGGCCGGACAGACCAAGGCGCACAGGCCGCAGCTGTGGCAGAGTTCCGGAAAGACCATGACCTCGCCGGCCATCCAGATCAGGGACTTGAAGCGGCATTCCCGCACACAGGCCAGACAGCTTTCGCCCTGGCAAAGGCCGGTGTCGATTTCCGGAACTTCGGCGAATTCGGAACGCTCTTCGGCCCATTCAAGGCCGAGAAAGAAATGGGCGTTGGGTTCTTCGACGTCACAGTCGGCAAGTTGGACCTTCAGACCCTTTCCGGCCAGGAGTGCGGCCAGGTTTACGGCAACGGTGGTCTTGCCAGTTCCACCCTTGCCACTGGCAATGGCAATTCGCATGGGTTTGTCCTTGTGTTTACGCCCCGTCGAAACCGATGATGATCCTGTCTTTTCGGCGGTTCGCCAAGGCGGCCGCGGATCGGAAAATTAGAGGGGCATGACGAGAGCGGAGACTAGAATTTTCTGGTCATCGGAGTTCCGCAGGAAGGACACTTGGTGTCCACACAGGGAATTCCGGGCTGGTGCGGGGCAATTTCGCCGCATTGGGGGCAGACGCAGGTCGCGCCGGGCTCGTTGCAGACCCCTCCGCCCGTTCTGGCCCGGCCTTGTCCCATGCCGCCCATACCCCGGCCACCTTGACTGCGTCCTCGGCCCTGTCCTTGGCCTGGCCCTTGGCCGCGGCCCTGTCCCTGCCCCCGTCCCTGCCCTTGATTTTGGCCGGAGCCTCTTCCCGTGTTCTGCGTGTCTTCGGTCATGTCTGATTCCTTGATGAGTATTTCTGTGATCTGTCTAATTTTACAAAGAAACAGGCCCGAGGGCCTGTTTCTTTGTGGAGGATGGCGTGTCGTTGCGGCGTATGCGCTGCATGCAGACTCATAGTGCCGGAAGACTCGAAGTCAAGAATCCGGTCGTCATTCGGAGTGTGACTTCAGAGCTTGCAACTCACGCTCAAGCATGGCGATACGAGCCTCTAGGACGGTCTTGTCGGCGGTGACTGGTTGGGTTGGGGCAAACATACCCCGCCCGCGACCGCCCCGCCCGCGACCGAAACTTCCCCCTCCGAAGCCACCGCCGCCAGCGCATCCACCCCGGCCCCATCCTGTGGCCGGGCCTTGTCCTCTTGGTCCTGTTCCATCAAATCCTGGCATGATTGTACCCTCCTGCCAATGTGTTGCCGTTCGACAATCGTCCACGCAGACCGTTTTTCACCAATGGCCGGGCTTGGTGGCCCCGGAAGCGGTCTCGAGCCGCCCCTCTTTGAAGGCGGTTACGGCATCCTGTACGGTTCCTTCCTGGGTCAGGTAGACGGCGATCCCTCCCTTTTCCAGGGCCAGGAAGGCCTTGGGCCCAACATTGCCGGTGATGACGGCCGTTGCCCCGGTTCGGGCCACGTTCTGGGCGCTTTGAATTCCGGCCCCTTGGGCCAGTCCGAGATTCTGGTCGTTGTCGACGAAAGATGAGGTGTCGTTGTTGAGGTCATAGACCACAAATCCCCTGGCCCGTCCAAAGCGGGTGTCTACCGGGTTGGTCAGTTCCGGCCCTTGGGCGCTGATGGCAATTTTCATGAGAGACTCCTTGGTCGGTTTTGCCGGTGGCAGGTCTGTTCGCGATTGCGGTTGCCGGCCCTGCATCGTCCCCGGCACCCGGGCATGATCATACGTTGCAGATCGTCAGCGGCCCAGGCAGCGAGAACATCCTCAAGGCTTCCCCGAAACCAGGGATGGATGATTATGCCCGATGCCTTCAGATATCGCTGGTCGCAGTTGCTGACGGCTCCGCAGATGAGATGTTTCACCCCGTGGGACAGTAGAGTGGAAACCTTGGCCTGAAGGTCTCCTTGGGGGAGGGAGAACCGTCCCACGGGGCAAATTTCGTGGTCAATTTGACGAAAGACCTGAATGTTGGCGGCCTTCTCGAAGAGAGAGGCCAAGCGGTTTTCAAAGGTGGCGAATCCTAAGTATGTTTCCATGGTATCGACAGGGTTGGATGCTGTCGAATATGGGTAAAGCATTGGGCGGGCCAGAAAAGAGATATTTCTTTGAATCAGTGGGTTGGGCATCAGGCGGGGTGAGCTGAAAAAAAAATGGACGAGTTTATCGCCCATTTTTATATTTTTCGGAAGTGAAAATTGCCCTTTAGCGGGTTGAAGAATCTTGGATGGCCTTGTGCAGACTCTTGAAGTTTTCCTGTATTTCTTGCCTCATTTCCTTTAATAGTCGGATGGCGACCGTGTCCGGGTCAGCTGGGGCGGTGTGGACCGGGTAGTTGGCTACCGGAAGTCCAATGACCAGAAAGAGTATCAAGGTGACGACGTAGGTCCAGAATAGACGGCGGAAATTGGGGCTCAGTGGTCCGGCCTGTTGGCGGCTCCGGTATTCAAGAACGAGAAAGGCCAGACAGGCGAGCATCAGGACGGTCATGAGTATCCAGAACATGGGTCTCTCCTTGGCATTTGGGTGGAACGAATTTGGTCTCAGCCCTTTGAGCTGCGCTCAAGTGTAGACACGAAGACTACCCTTGGCAACGTCTGCGGTCAGGATTCACGTCCTGAGTCGGGAGGACCGCCGCGTCTGGCCTGGATCGAGGCGTGACTCGGCGATCATTTTCACTGGCGATTGAATCGGAAGGCCATCCAGGGTATGTGGAACCAATGTTTGCCCCAGTCCTGATGCGTAGTCTTGATCGGATTGGACATAATCCGGCCGGGGACTTCGGCCGTTTTCCTGGAAAACGGGCCGTATGGCCCATGATTTTGGCGGCCATGATTCTGGCGTCCACATTGCCAGCGGACATGGCTTGGGCCGAGGAGCAATACGCCATGTCTGAACAGATTGAAAGCATCGCAGTCAATGATATCCGCATCGCTTACCGGGAGTTCGGACCGGAAGAGATGGTCAAGGTTCCGGAAGTCCCCTTGCTGATGATCATGGGCTACGGAGGTTTGATGGATATGTGGCCTCCGGCAGCAATCGTACCCCTGGCACGCGAGCGTCGAGTGATCGTCTTTGACAATCGCGGCATGGGGTTTAGTACTTCCTCCGACCGGGAGTATTCTATCGAGCTTTTTGCCGAGGACACAGCAAAACTTTTGGATGCGTTGGGTATCGTGAAAGCCCATGTACTGGGTTGGTCAATGGGGACTTTTATCGCCCAGGAACTGGCACTGCGGAATCCCGAACGGGTGGGACGACTGATCCTTCTGGCGGGATCCTGCGGGGGGGCTGAGGCAATCTGGCCCGGCGACGAGGTCTGGCGGTCGATGACGGATTTTTCCGGAACTCTGGAAGAACGAGTTCAGCGAATGTTCTCCAACCTCTTCCCCGGGTCCTGGCTTGCGGAGAATACCGATCCATCGAAGTATTTTCCATTGATCACCGCACCCGTGGTGGATGAAAATCTCATGCGTCAGGCCGAAACTCTGAAACGTTGGGGCGGAAGTCGGTCCAGATTGTCCAAATTCACTGCGGCCACACTAATCGTTACGGGCATGCAGGATTCGGTCATCCTCCCGGCCAATGCCGATCTGATGGCCGAGGCAATTCCCAAGGCTACTGTGGTTCGTTTTCAGGACGGCGGGCACGGGTTTTTTTTCCAGTATCCGGAGGCCACGGCCGACCAGGTCAACTCGTTTCTCAAGGAAAGCCAGAAGCGGTGAGGTTGTGGCGACACCATCGTCCAAACTGTCCCAGGCAGTCTCGACTGCACCATCGGGTCCGGAACCATGGCCATGGCAATGGGTAGGCGGATTGACCCGCATTTGATGCGGGTCTACCCTTTGAACATAGGGCTCAGACAATAGCCCGGGAGGGGATGGATATGCAGAAAAGGATCGTCGTCTTGACCGGGGCCGGGATCAGCGCCGAGAGCGGCATCAGCACCTTTCGAGACAGCGGCGGACTTTGGGAGCAGCACGACATCAGGGACGTGGCCACGCCAGGGGGATACGCCCGGAATCCGGAACTGGTCCTTGAGTTCTACAACCAGCGGAGGCGGCAACTCAAAAAGGCCAATCCCAATGCCGGCCATCGGGCTCTGTGCGATCTGGAGGGCGGATACCGGGTGGACATCGTCACCCAAAACGTGGACGACCTTCACGAACGGGCCGGCTCGACCCGGGTCTTGCATCTTCACGGCGAGTTGCGCAAGGCCCGGAGCAGTATTGATCCGGAATTGGTTTACGACCTTGACTGGAAGGACATCCGGTTGGGAGAAACCTGTGAGCTCGGCGGGCAGCTGCGGCCCCACATCGTCTGGTTCGGGGAGCCGGTGCCCATGATGCTTGATGCAGCTCGACTGGCTTCTCGGGCCGACATTTTCATGGTTGTGGGGACCTCCTTGGCCGTGTATCCGGCCGCATCCCTGGTCCACGAGGTTCCTGTGGGGACGCCGATGTACGTGGTCGATCCTGCCGCTCCGGAAATCCGTCGTCCCGGGGTCATTACCTACCGGGAAAAGGCAGGAGACCGTCTGCCGAAGTTGGTCCGGGAGTTGCTTGATTTGCTCTGAGAGAAAAAGGCCTTGCCCGGGCCGATCGGCCCGGGCAAGGCAAGCGGTTCTAGATCTTTTCGACCAGAATGTTGTCAGAGAATTCAGCGGTCAGCTTGTATTTGGACCCGCCGGCTTCGAAGGTGTACTCGTGGGTGGGGAAGAGCTCCGCCGTCGGCGAGAAGTCGTCAGACAGGAATACGTCCTTTGCCTCGCCGTTAGAATCGAAGCGGACTGTAGTGCCGTCGGCCAAGGTCACGATTTCGCCGTGATGGAGAGAGAGGGGAAGATCGGCTTCGGTGTACTCCATGCTGTACCTCCTGAGTTTGACGGGTTGTCGTTGGATCATCGACCGTGCGGCCGATGGTCCGGGTTTCCGACTGGAAATTTTCATTCAGATTAGACGGATATCTTTTTTCATGTCAATGCAAATCGAAAAAAAATCGGAGAGTCCGGTCTGCCCGCGAGGGTGAGAGTTGGCTCCGGGCTGGAAGAGTGAAACCATGCAAGACTTGGCAACGCAGTACTATTTAGGCTTGACCGATTTGGACGACCGGATTTGGACGGTCTTTGAACTCATGCAGCGGCTCGATATCAAGGGCCTTTTTCCCGAGGTCCACATCCGGGGGCTGGTCGATCCGGAAGGAAACGAGGCACTGGCCAGGACGGCCGCAAAGCTCGGACTGACCATCCATGCCGATGTGCCGTCCATGCTCGAGGTTCAGCCGGAAATTAACGCCGTGGCGCAGTTGAACGAAAATCAGGAAGGCCTGGTGACCATGCGTCGGTCACTTGGGCCTGAGATCATGTTGGTGGAGTCCAAGGCCGTGGGGCTGCTTTGGAACATGATTGCCTACGAACGGTTCTGCCTGAGTTGCCAGACCGACCTGCAACGGGCCGAAACCATGCTGAAAACCATCATCGACGAGGTCCGCGAAGACATTCTGCTTCTGGACGTCAATCAGGTCGTCGTGGACGTGAACCGGAACGTCTGTGCCAGGATGGGTCTGCCCAAGCAGGATATCATCCTCAAGTCGAGCATGGAAACTTGGGGAGAGGGGGAGAGTACCTGTCCCGAGTGCGAATCGGCGCCGTTTCGGGATGTATTGAGAACCAAGAGCAAGGCTGAAGCCCTGGTGACGAGGATATCACCCGAGGGTCGGCTTCTGTATTTCAGGGTTTACGTGTATCCGATCTTCAATGAATGTGGAGAGATCGTCCAACTGGTGGAGATGCGTCGGGATATCACGTCCCGGACATACATGGAGAAGCGACTACAGCAGTCGGAGCGTCTGGCGGCCGTTGGCGAGCTCTCGACCTACATCGCCCACGAGATCCGGAACCCATTGTTTGCCATCGGCGGTTTTGCCAACGCTCTGCTCAGGACTCAGGGACTTCCGGACAAGGCCGTGGAAAAGGTCAAGATTATTCTTCACGAGTCCAAGCGGCTGGATGGCATTCTGAAAAGCATTCTGAATTTCGCTCGCCCGACACAGTCGAAGGATGCCGAGATTCACATCAACGACGTTGTCGAGGAGACCATGAGCATCATGGGCATGGCCTGCGAGAAGCAGGGGGCTACGCTTGTCATGGACCTTCAACCGGATCTGCCCATGGTCCAGGGCGACGCCGAGATCGTCAAGCAGGCCCTGATCAACGTAGTCAAAAATGGACTGGAGAGTTTCGAGGGCCCTGGAGGAACCATTACCATCAGAACTTTTCCCGAGGATAGGTTCGTCCGGGTGGATATCGAGGACAGCGGCCGAGGAATTCCTGCTCAGCATATGGAAAAGGTCTTCAACCCCTTTTTTAGCACCAAGGACAAGGGCGCGGGTCTCGGCCTGGCCATGACCAAGAAGATTTTTGACGAACTGGGCGGAACCGTCGAGCTCGCCAGCACTGAAGGTCAGGGGACCCGAGTCAGCCTGCGCCTGCCCATCGTTTTGGCGGTGCAGGACGGTTTGTTTCAGGAGATCAGAAAACCCGCGTAGCCCACGACCCGGGAGTAATCTCCCAGGGTGTCTCCGGAGGTAGCGTAGGAGACGAGAACGGCCTCCCTTGCTCCGGCCATGACCGCGGCCTGCAAGGCCGCGGTCATGGGCAGAACCCCGCACATGGATATACGCCGGGTGACGACCACGTCAAACAGCCCGGACGGATCCAGAGCCGAAATGCGTTCCAGGGCCAGCCGGTCCATGTTTTTTGCCGTTTCGTGGGGCAGATAGTGGCTCATATCCGAACTGACCACCAGAGAGACCGGTTCCGGATGTCCGGCCATGACCTGGGCCAGCTCCCGGCCAAGGTCTAGGAGGCTGCCCCGGTCGGACAGGGACACGCAGATCGGAACGATGGCCGTTTCGGTGTCGAGGGCGTACAAAAAGGGGAGGATGACCTCCAGGGAGTGCTCGGCTCGATGGGCTGCAGTATCGAATCGGGCTATGCCGGAATTTTTGATCAGTGCGGATGCCAGATCGACATCGACCCGAAGGGAGCCGCCTGGAAAGGTCCATCGACCATCGGGCCAGACGGCCACGGCCTTGCCCATGCCAGTGTGATTGGGACCTAAGAGGAGGACCTTGCGGGCCAGCTTGGCGGCCTTCATGGTCTTCCCGGCCACGAGCCCCGAGGCAGCGTAGCCGGCGTGCGGGACCATGGCCAGGATGGTCCGGGGGGCGTCCTCGGCCGGTTCCGGTCCGGACAGCAGGGAGCGGACCTCATGCTCGAGATCAGAAGGCCGGGCCGGGTAGAACCGGCCGGCGACGATGGGCGATCTGTCGGCCATTCTCATCCTCCTTTTGGGCAAGGATCAGTTATTCGAACTGACTGTAGCGTTCCTTGATGGTAGCGGCCTGGAGATCCGAGGCTGCCATCTTGCTGTAGAGACTGTCAGGGTCCTCTTTGATAACGGCTTCAAGGGTTTTTTGCCAGAGTTCGGTATCGGCGTTGGTCCGGTACAGGGTGGCCAGACGGTAGGCGAAGGAGGGCCAGTCCGGACTGCCTTTGGGGACGTAGTTCGCGTACTCAAGTGCCCAGCCTAGGGCCTCCTGGTGTCGGCCGGTCCTCTCGGTGGTTCTGATCAGTAGGTCCAGGCAATTCTTGATTTCCTCCTCGTTTCCCTCCTCCTCCATGAAAATTGACAGAGCCTGCTGAGAAAAAATGTAGACGTTCTCCAGGTCGTCCCGGCTTGTGGCGTACTGGGCCAGGAAGTAGAGGGCAAAGGCCCGTTGTCCCGAAGAGAGCTCAATGTCCGCGGCCAATTTTCTCCAGAGGGGCACGGCCTGATCGACCCGGCCAAGGTTTTCCAGGGCCAGGGCCTGAGCGTAGGACAATTGTCTTTGTCCGGCCTGGCTGAGACGCCAGAACCTGGTTTTTTCCTCGATATCCAGGATCCGGTCCCAGGACCTGGCGGAAACCAGGATGTTCAGAATCAGATCGAGAGCGGGTTCGGATTGGGCCGAGTAGGGAATTTGGCCTGAGACGAAGGGATCGGCTAAGGCAATGGCCTGGACGCTTTGTCCGGTCCTCCACAAGGCCGTGGCCACCGCCAGCCTGGAAGCTGGAGACAGGCCTTCGTGCAGGAATGTCCATCTGTCCCAGATATTGACGATGGCCTGATAGTTTTCGGCGATGGTCTCCAGGGGCAAAAGCTGGGCGAAGGCCTCCCGGGCGGCGTCCAGGGCGTTGCCTTTGAGCTCGCTGGAGGGGTAGCGGTCCAGGAAATCGGACACGGTCTGGAAGACTTGGCGATACTGCTTTTCCCAGAGTTGCCACATGGCCAGCTTGACCAAGGCCACGGGGGCTAGGGGGCTGTCCGGGAATTCAGTGACGATGTCGGTGTAGATTTGCCATGGTCTGAGATTGTACGGCCGATCGAAAACTGAGAACATATCTTGGATGGACGGGGTGTCGTAGATGCCCTCCTCAGCGAGACGCATTCTGGCGATGAGGCCACCCTCCCGGGACGGGAAACGCTCAACGGCCAGTTCATATACTGTTCGGGCTGCCTTGTTGTGGTCGGTCAGAACGTAGACATCTCCGACACGGGCCAAGGCCAAGTCGGCCTGTTCTCCGTCCGGTTCGAGGTTGTAGTACGTCCACAGGTCCAGCTTGGCCGCTTCGTACTGTTTTGCGACCAGCTTCACGTTCCCGGCCACCGTCAAGAAAGACGGATCCTCGACGTAATAGCGGGGCCATCGCTTCTCGATATAATCCACAATTTCGAGGGCTTGTCGGAAAAACCTGAGTTTCTCGAGGCTCCGGGCCAAGCCGACTGCTGCGCTCCGGGCCGAACGGGAGTCAGGGAATTTTTGGACAATGGTCTGAAAGTTGTCGGCGGCCTGCTGGTATTCACCCTGCCGGTAATGGTATTCGGCCCAGTAGAAATAGGTGGCCGGAACGTAAGGACTTTCCGGATATTTTTGGCGAAGGAAGTTGAAGTAACCGTCGGCCTCGGGAAGGTTGCCGACCTGTAGGCTCAGATACCCCATGTTCAGAAGGGCGGCAGGCACCCGCGCCGATTTGGGGTTGCTGTTCACGGCCGCCTGGTAGGCGTCCATGATGATTCGATAGTTGGATCTCGGATCGTCCCTGTGGATTTCAAAGAGCAGATCGGCCATCTCGAACTGAAGTTCCTCGACCATGGATGCCGGGAGTCTGGGGTGGTCGAGCATGCGCTGTATGTTTCCGAGAGCCAGGGCCAACTCCCCGTTTTGCATGGCGGCCTTGGTGTTCAACCAGAAGGTTTCGAATGCCTCGGCAGTGGCGTTCAGGCTTTCCAGGGACCCGGTCGTGACATTTTTGTCGTCCGGGGATTCGGGCGGATACTCTTCCTCGGAATCGGCCTCAGGTTCCGGTTCAGCCGTTGAAGGCTCAGCGACGTCAGATTCCGAGGCGTCCGGCGCCGGAGCCGTTTCGATTTGCACCGGATCCTGTACTGTCTGGGTTTCCGGGGGTGGGGTTGAAGCCGCAACTGGCCTCGGGCCGGTCCTGTCAATTTGTCCAGACCTGAAGACCGGAGCCGTCTCGGGACCCTCAAGAGAAACCGGGGCCCGAAGTCGATAGAACGGCCCCATGTCCTGTACAGGGTCGATTTCGGGTTTTTCCTGGGACATTTCGTCGCTGGCGGCCTGCATGGGGGCTTCGGTGAAGACCGGTTCGGGGTCGGCAACCGGAATATCCTCGTTTGGCGACGGTTCGGGTTGTCCTTCGAGTTGTTTAATGGTCGGAGGGTCCGGTTCGGTTCCGGCCTTGTCCTGGAATGGCGGGGAGGGCGTCGGTGGAGTCCACTTGGCCCCACTGGGGTCCCTATGAACATCGACGACAATTTTCTTGTCATCAAGAAGAGGAAAGTAGACGTATCCAAAGGCATTCGTCTTCAGGGTTATCACGGCCCCGGATTCGGTGGCGAGGACCCGCTCGAGGAGACGGGATCCCCGGAGGTCCACAGGGCCGGGCTTGATCTCCGCAGACCATATGTTTGCGGGCAGTTCTAGAGTCAGTTCACGTGGCCCGGTCCGGTGGATAGAGAAGTCGGGAAGGCTTTTTTCGAAGTGAAACACGAGACGGTCCTTCTGGGGATGGCGGCCCCAGTAGGCAGTCATGGCCCGAGCTTCTGGGCCGACCCAGTCCATGGCCAGAAAGACCGCCAGGACAAGGGCAAGACTGAAAAGGGATGTTGTTTTCACGGCCACACGATCCGTTTGCAAAAAATGGCCCGAACCGCCAACGGGCGGGCATTCATCCCAGGTTTCGTTTCTTCAGCTTCTCGATGAGGGTCGTTCTCTTGATGCCGAGGAGCTCGGCGGCCCGGTTCTTGACCCCATCGGCCTGATCCATGGCCTCGAGCAGCAGACCCTCCTCCAGGAGGTCGATGAATTCCTTGAGGCCTAGGTTCCTGTCCTGCATGTCCTTGAGTACGGGCATTCTGAAATCGGCCGCGGATTCAAAGCGGGACTCCGTTTCAGGAGGGAGGGCACCGGTTTCGGCCAGGACCTTGGGCGGGAGGTCGGAGCAGGTTATACGTTCACTGTCACAGAGAATGCTCATTCGCTCCATGAAGTTTTCGAGTTCCCGGATATTTCCGGGCCAGGAGTAGGCCAGTATGAGGCGCTCGGCGTCGGGCCGAAGTTCCAGGACGCGACGGTCGCGGTCGCGGCAGAACCGTTCTAGGAAGGATTTGGCCAAAAGGAGGATGTCGTCGCCGCGTTCGCGCAATGGCGGGAGGTGGATGGGAATGACGTTCAGACGATAGAAGAGGTCTTCCTGAAAATGCCCCAGCCGGACCTCCTCCTCCAGGTTGCGGTTGGTGGCCGCGACCACCCGGACGTCGGTCTTCATGGTCCGGGTTCCGCCAACCCGCTCAAATTCTTTCTCCTGGAGAACACGCAGAATCTTGACCTGCAGGGAGAGATCCATCTCTCCGATCTCGTCCAGGAAGACCGTTCCGCCGCTGGCCAGCTCGAATCGTCCTGAGCGGGTCCGAATGGCGTGGGTGAAGGCCCCCTTTTCATGCCCAAACAGTTCGGATTCGAGCAGGTCTTTGGGGATGGCCCCGCAGTTGATGGGCACGAAGGGCTGCCCGAATCGTCGGCTGTTCTCGTGGAGGGCTCTGACCAGGAGTTCCTTGCCTGTGCCGGACTCACCGGTTACGAGAACCGTGCTGTCGGTGGGGGCGACCTTTTCCAGGATTTTGAAGACATCCTGGAGAGCCTTGCTGCGGCCGATGATACCGCTTGTCTTCAGCGCCATGCCTGCCTCGTATGTGGATCTGATGGATGCGCCTTCTCTGTCAAAATGCTGACGTAACGTCAATAGGCCCTGATGGGACGGGAGCGATGATGAACGGCCGTGAACCTGACGCCAGGGTCCCTTTGCCCGAAGGAAGCGTACGGGCCGAATTCATATCAAGGTCCAAGCGGTTTCTGATCCAGGCTAGGTTCCGGCAAGAGGAAATCGGGGTGCACACCAACAACTCGGGATCCATGCTCGGGCTCTTGCGGCCCGGGGCGGAAATTCTGGTCTCCCCGGCACGGAACCCCCTTCGAAAGCTCCCCTGGACTTTGGAGTTAGCCCGCCTTGGAGAACTCTGGGTGGGAGTGAATACCCAGATGCCAAACCGGATGCTCAGGGTGGCATGGGAAACCGGGACCATTCCCGAACTGCGGGATTGGGGGTCGTATCGGGCCGAAGTAGCGGCGGGCGAAAGCCGCTTGGACGCCAGACTGGAGTCCGGGGGCCGCCGTTTATGGGTTGAGGCCAAGAACGTGACCCTGGTTGAAGACGGTGTGGCCTGGTTTCCGGACGCCGAGACCGAGAGGGGACGGAAGCATCTCCGTGAGCTCGCTGCGCTGGCCCGGGGCGGGGACGAAGTGGCCTGCTTCTATCTCATTCAACGGGCCGATGCGCAGTGTTTCGGCCCGGCGGACTTCATCGATCCGGAGTTTGCCCGTCTCTTTTATCGAGCCATGAAGGCCGGAGTCAGGATCTGGCCCTATCGGGCGGAGATCAACGAAAAATGGATCGGGCTGGGCTCCAAGCTACCTCTGGTTCGGCCCTGACGAAAAGGATTCAATCCTCTTCCCGCCTGTAGGAGCATCCCCGGACAGGGCAGGCGATGTGTGTCTCTCCGGTCTTGGACTTTTTTTGGACCAAAAGAGGCGAACCGCATTCCGGACAGGTGCCTTGAACAGGCATGTCCCAGAGAGCGTAGTCGCATTTTGGATATTGGTCGCAGGAATAGAAGATTTTACCCCGGCGGCTGCTTTTTTCCACCAGAGTTCCAGCGCAGCCCTCCCTGGGACATGCTACTCCGGTGGTCAGGGGTTCCGTGTGCCGGCAGTCCGGATAGCCGGAGCAGCCGATGAACCGGCTTCCGGTCCTGGATCGCTTGAGGTGGAGTTCCCGGCCGCATTCAGGACAGGTCCCGACGACTTCCCGTTCCTGAGGCCTGGGTTTTTCGATGACTAGGTTTCCATCCTCGTCCCGGGAGTAGTTGCTGGTGAAGCCGCAGTCCGGGTATTTCGTGCAGGCCAGGAAGTTTCCGTTTTTGCCGAATTTGATGACCAGGTCGCTGCCGCAGAGAGGACAGGACAGCTCGGTTCCGATCCCGCCCTTGACCGAGTCCATTTCCTTCATGGCTTTGGACAGCGTCGGGTCGAATTCCCGGGCGAAGCTTTTGAGGAGGTCGACCCAGTCGACCTTGCCGACGGCCACGTTGTCCAGGTCCTCTTCCATCCGTGCCGTGAACCCGGTGTCCATGAGACGTGAAAAATGGGCCACCAGCAGGTCGCTGACGACCATGCCGAGGTCGGTAGGGTTGAAATGTCGGTCGACTATGACGACATATTCGCGGTCCTGAAGCGTGGAAATGATGGCCGCGTAGGTCGACGGCCGACCGATTCCCTCCTCTTCGAGCTTTTTGACTAGGGAGGCCTCAGAGTATTTGGGCGGGGGCTGGGTGAACTTCTGCTGGGCATCGACGTCCGCCAGGGCCAGTGACTGGCCAGCTGCCAGGGCAGGTAGCTCAATGCTGCGCTCTTGGCCGTCGGATCCCGAGAGTACGGCCATGAACCCCGGAAAGATGAGACGCTCACCCTTGACTCTCCAGGCTGTTCTCCCTGCCTCGACGGTGACGGTGGTGTCCCAGAAGCGGGCATCAGCCATCTGGGATGCCATGAACCGTTCCCATATCAATCTGTATAGCCGGTACTGGTCAGCAGGCAGGAGAGCGTGGACCTCGTCCGGGGTCAGATTCGGATCGACGGGACGGATGGCCTCGTGGGCGTCTTGGGCCGAGCCCTTGCTTTTGTATGTGCGGGGTTTGGCGGGCAGATAGTCTTTCCCCAGGGTTTCATCGATCCATTGGGCGGCCGCCTGACGCGCGTCATCGGCCACGCGGACCGAATCGGTTCGCATGTAAGTAATGAGGGCGGTCGTGCCTCTTGAGCCGAGTTCGACGCCTTCGTACAATTTCTGGGCCACGCCCATGGTCTTCTTGGCCGGGTAGCCAAGTCGGCTGCTGGCCTCCTGCTGGAGGGTGGAGGTGATAAATGGTGGTCGGGGCTGGCGGCGCCGTTCCTTTTCTTCGACCGAGGCAACGGCGAAAGCGGAGTTCCTGATGTCCAACTGCAACTCCTGCGCCTGTTGGGCGGAAGAGATGTTGGGTTTTTTGCCGTTCACCTTCCAGAGGTCGACGATGATCCGTTCCTTGAGTTCGGTGTCCAGATGGGCCTTGAAAACCCAGTATTCCTCGGGAGTGAACGCCTGACGTTCCCGTTCCCGGTCGACGATGAGACGTAGGGCCACGGATTGAACCCGACCGGCGGAAATGCCCCGCTTGACCTTGCTCCACAGAAGGGGGGAGAGCTTGTAGCCCACGAGCCTGTCCAGGATTCTTCTGGCCTGCTGGGAACTGAAGACGCTTTCCCGAAGTTCACCCGGGTGATCAAGGGCCTCGCGGATGGCCCGGGGAGTGATTTCGTTGAATTGGATCCGCTTCAGGTTCGGGTTCTCGTTTCGGATGAGTTCGGCCACATGCCAGGCGATGGCCTCTCCTTCGCGGTCCGGATCCGGGGCCAGGTAGACCGTATCGGCGTTGGCCGCAGCCTTTTTGAGCTTGGCGACGACCTTGGTCTTGCCCGGGATGACCTCGTACATGGGGAGGAAGTCTCGGTCTTCGTCCACGCCCAGAACTTTGGCTGGAAGGTCCCGAACATGGCCGACCGAGGCCTCGACCTCAAAACCGGATCCGAGGATTTTCTTGATGGTTTTGATTTTTGCCGGAGACTCGACGATGATGAGATCCTTTTTCATAATGGGGCGGCCTATAGCCGGAAGGTTCGTCAATGGGCAAGCCCCGAAAAGGTGGTTTTTCGGGCACAAGAAAAGGGTCCGGGGCTTTGGCCGGCTTTACAAACTGATGCGAATGTGCTGTAATTTTTGCGTTATACACTGTCGGCCCCAAGGGCCTTGGAGTATCCATTCATGATGAGAGATCACAAGTTCGGAGCGGTTGCCCTGATCGGTCCTCCCAACGCGGGAAAGTCGACCCTCCTGAATATCGCCATCGGCCAGAAGGTGGCCATTGTCACCCCCAAACCTCAGACGACCCGGAATAGGATCACGGGCATTTTGTCCCGGCCTGATGCCCAGGTCCTTTTTCTGGACACCCCTGGAATTCACCGTCTTCCCGGGACGATGAACCGGCTGCTTTTGCGGTCGGCCTGGGGAGCGTTGGGGTCGGCGAACACCGTCTGTCTGGTTCTGGATGCTGTCCGGTACGCAGACCGGCCCGAGCTTCTGGATCGGGATATGGCCCCCATTGGGGACCGTCTTCTGGATATGAAAGTCAGCTTGTTTACTGCATTGAACAAGATTGACGAAATCAAGGCCAAGCCCAAGCTTTTGCCGCTGCTAGAAGCCTGCGCCTCCCGGCTGCCATCGGCCGAAATTCATCCCGTTTCAGCCAGAACCGGGGAGGGGGTCCAGGATCTTTTGGAACGTTTGATCGATTCACTGCCTCCGGGTCCGGCCGTGTATCCCGAAGATGAACTGTCCACCCTGCCCCTCAGGTTCCTGGTTTCCGAGATTGTCCGGGAAAAGCTGTTTTTGCGCATGGCCCAGGAACTCCCGTATCACTTGGCCGTAGAGGTTGAGGCATGGGAGGACCTGGCGGAGAAAAGTCTAACCAGAATTTCGGTACTGATTTATGTCTCCCAGGAACGATACAAGGGCATGGTCGTCGGTCGACAGGGCAGTGTGCTCAAATCGGTCGGGACCCAGTCCCGGGTTGAAATCGAGGACATGATCGAACGGAAGGTCGATCTCCAACTTTGGGTCAAGGTCAAAAAGAGGTGGACCGAGAACCCATCCTTCATGGAAAGCCTGGGCTTGGGATCCAGCTGAACTGGTTTGTATCTTGCATTGGGCTTAGCCGTCCCGGCATGATCCCGGAACCAAAGGAGCATTGCGAAGGAACGACATGGATCTGGCAACCGTTTTCGGCATCCTCCTGGCCTTTGGCCTTGTCTTGGCGGGTATCGGCTCGAACATCCTCATGTTCGTGGATCTGCCCTCCATGCTCATCGTTCTCGGAGGGACGATCGGGGCAACCCTGGTCAACTACCCTCTTGGCCACGTCTTGGGGGTGATCGGCGTTCTGAAGAAAACCATTTTGAGCAAGCTCGATCAGCCTTCGACCATCATTGCCCAGTTCATGGACTACGCCAATCGGGCTCGACGTGAGGGCATTTTGTCCCTGGAGCCGCTGCTCAAAGAGGTCAAGGACGACTATCTGCGAAAAGGGTTGCAGCTGACCGTCGATGGTCTGGAACCTCAGACCATCCAGGAAATTCTCGAGACCGAGATCAATTACCTTGAAGGGCGTCACGAAACCGGAGCTGAGATCGTCTCGGCCATGGGGGGGTACGCCCCGGCCATGGGCATGATCGGTACGGTCATCGGTCTGGTAATGATGCTCCAGACCATGGATGACCCGGCTTCCATCGGCCCATCCATGGCCGTGGCCCTGATCACGACGTTCTACGGCGCGATCCTGGCCAACTTGGTGTTCAACCCCCTAGCAGGCAAACTCAAGGCCAGGAGCAAGGAGGAAATCCTCATCCGAGGCATGATACTGGAAGGGATTCTCGCTATTTCCAAGGGGGAGAACCCTCGGATCATCGAGGAGAAGCTTAATAGTTACTTGCCGCCAAAGGTGCGCAAAGTCAGCTCCTGAGGATACCGGTATGGCCAAGAAGAAGTCCTCGGACAATGAAGTGCCGGCTTGGATGATCACTTTTTCAGACCTGATGACCCTCCTGCTGACTTTTTTCGTTCTTTTACTCAGTATGTCGGCCATTCTGGATGAGAGAAAGCGCCGCGTGGTGCTCGGTTCGGTTATCGGAGCCTTCGGCATCGGCGACAAGGGGGTGGACGCGTTGACCACAAAGCCCAAGTCGCAGATGGTCGAGCCTGGGCCTATCGAGGACGTCAAGGATTTGGAGTTCGTCCGACCCATGGTCTGGGATGACAAGACCCTGGACCTGGACTTCCAGTCCAACCGTTTCATCCAGGTCGTGACCGTGGGCTCCGACATTCTCTTCGCTCCGGGGAGTTGGGAACTGAGTATCCAGGGCATGGCCTCCCTGGACAAGCTGCTTCCGGGTCTGCAGCAGGTGGAGTATCCGCTGCTGCTGGCCGGTCACAGCGGAATCCTTAGGGACGAACTGGGAGAGGTCTACCGGGCGGCCGACCAAGAAGACGGGCTGCGCATGGAGGCTTGGCAGATTTCCCTGTATCGGACTCTGACGGTCTACCGCTATTTGCTCGACGGCGGAGTGGATCCCGAAAAGCTGAGGATGGAAGCCTTCGGATCAACGAAGCCAAGGGTTTCCAATGATACTCCCGAAGGTCGGGAGGCCAATCGGAGGGTCGAGTTCATTCTTGACAAGCGCAATTCGAGCTGGGCGGCCCGGCTCGAGGCACCGTCAGAGGCCAAGGTCGAGAAGGGCCGGTTTATGTTCAAGGACTTCATCTTCGACCTGAAGTGAGGACCAGTGGCCAGAAGAAGCAGAGAAAAATCCGGCGGCGGGGCCAAGAATGCTTGGATGGTCACCTTTTCGGATCTGATGACTCTCCTGTTGACCTTTTTCGTCCTTCTGCTCAGCATGTCCTCCATGGACAGGAGTATCATCCGGGAGATCATCACGGTCTTTGAAAAGGATGCCGGGTTCCTATCGGTCAAAGGGTCCGGCAAGATCGAGACTAGGTTCGAGATTCTGCAGAAGATTCTCAGAGATCCCAGCGAGGTGCTCATAGACAAACAGCGGATCAAGGACCTCCTGTTTCCGGACGAAATCCTTCCGCCGGAGATCAACAAGAACACCCTAGACGAAAATCTGGAGATTCTTCTCCGGCCTGAGGGAGTGGCTTTGGTCCTGTCCGACGGAATTCTCTTCAGCTCAGGCTCGGCATCTCTGAGCGACACGGCCCGATTTGCGCTCGGCGAAATCCTTAAACTCATCCTGGTCTCTCCCGCAGATGTGAACGTGGCCGGCTACACGGACTCGGTACCGGCAAGCAACCCGGACAACCCGACACTCTCGGCCATGCGTGGGATGGCCGTCCTCGACTTCTATCTCGGCCAGCGTCTCGATCCAAAGCGCTTCAGCGTATCGGCTTATGGGCCGAACTTTCCTTTGGCGAGCAACGACACTCCGGAAGGGCGAGGCAAGAATCGCAGGGTCGAGATTTTGCTCAAAACCAAGGCGTTCACCTATCTCTAGGTTCGATCGTTTTTGATGGTCCGTCCAAGGAGGACTTCATGGCCAAGAAGGAAGAAGCCCCGGAAAAGGGCACACAGAAGAAAAAAAGCGGAATGCTTAAGTGGATCATTCTGGCGGTTCTGCTCTTGGTATTGGCCGGGGGGGGCTTTTTCGCCTATAAGTACTTTTTCGCCTCGGACGGTCAGGTAGGATCGGAGGGTGGAGTCGAGGTCCAGGGCGAGAAGAAGAGCAAGGACGACGGCGTGGTGAATATGGTTTCCATGCCTTCCTTCGTGGTCAATCTGGCTGACCCCCTAGGTCGTCGCTATCTGAAAATCTCCCTCGAGATGGAGCTTGTCGGAAAGGATGCTCCAGCCAAATTCCAGAAAGAGATGCCCAAGATAAAGGACAAGCTTCTGCTGCTGTTGTCGAGCAAAAGCTACTCCGATTTATCCTCCATGGCTGCCAAGGTCGAGCTGAAGACCGAGATTGTCAATAGAGCCAATCTGGTCCTAGGAGAGAATATCGTCAAACAGGTTTTTTACACGGAGTTTATCATACAGTGAGCCGACACCGGGAACGGATTCTGGCCGAATGTCGATTACTGAAAACCCGGTCCGGAATCCCGATCTATTGAGGGCGTCATGAACAAGATACTGAACCAGGACGAGGTCGATGCCCTGCTCAGGGGACTTTCCGGGGGCGAGGTCGAGGCCGAGGAAGATATCGTCGAACATGACGACGGCATCGTGGCCTTCGATCTGGCCAACCAGGATCGGATCATCCGAGGCAGGATGCCTGTTCTGGAGATCATCAACGATCGGTTCGCCCGCCTGGCGACTAACGCTCTGGCCAACTCCATGCGCAAGAAGCTAGACGTGAATCCTATTTCCATCGATATGTCCAAGTTCGGGGACTTTATGCGTTCCCTGCCGGTGCCAACAAGTATCAACATTTTCAAGCTCGACCCTTTGAGAGGCAACGCCCTTTTGGTCATCGACACCCGGCTGGTGTTCGCCCTGGTCGAAAATTACTTCGGCGGGGCCGGAACCCAGCCCAAGGTTGAGGGCCGAGACTTCACTCCCATTGAGCAAACCATCATCAACAATGTGGTCAAGTCCCTGCTGAGCAATCTCGAGGACGCCTGGCGGCCGGTTCACGAAGTGAATATCGAGCTGGTCCGGTCGGAGATCAATCCGCAGTTTGCGACCATCGTCCCGCCGAGCGACGTTGTCGTGGTTATTTCCTTCGAGGTTGAACTGGAAAACGCCATTGGATCTCTGGTGGTATCCTTGCCCTATGCGACCATTGAGCCGATACGGTCCAAGCTCTACGCCGCCTTCCAGTCGGAGCGCCTGGAGGTCGATCATGCCTGGATTTCTCGTTTTCGGGACAGACTCATGGAAACGCCGGTGGCCTTCGAGGTCACCCTCGGGAACACTCAGATCACAGGCCGCCAATTGCTCAATCTCCGCAAGGGGGATATTCTGCTTCTGGATACAGACGAGGATGACCTGCTCCAGGCTGAGGTTGAGGGTGTGCTGAAGTTTTACGGTCGGCCCGGGTTCGTCAAGGGCAACAAGGCGTTTCAGGTCGTCAAAGAGGAAGAGACGCATTTTTGACGCTTCGCGACCGGGTTTCGGTCTCTGGGCGTTTCATCCGAGTAGGAGAGGTGAACTATGGCTGAACAGGACCAAGACAATTTGGCTGCCGAATGGGCCGCAGCATTGGAGAAGGATAGCCAGGAAGGCCAGAAGAAGGATAGTGGTGTCCAGATGGACGAGGATGCCCTGGCTGCTGAATGGGCCGCCGCTTTGGAGGAGGACGGAGGGGACAAAGGTAAGGGTGGTGACCAGGACGATATCGCTGACGCTTGGGCTGCTGCCTTGGCCGACGAAGAGGAGCAGAAGATCGAGAAGGAGCAGAAGCAGCGGTCTCTGAGTGCTAAAAGCAAGGACTACGAGTACAAGGATCTGACCAGCGAAGCCAAGAATACTAGGCCCGAAGGCGGGAAGAGGGATCTGGATTTCATACTGGACATTCCTCTGAACGTCACCGCGCAGCTGGGCAGCACTAGGCTTTTGATCAACGAACTCCTGCAGCTCGGCCAGGGATCGGTCATCGAGCTGAACAAATTGGCCGGTGAGCCGCTGGAGGTCCACGTGAACGGCAAGCTCGTTGCCAGAGGCGAAGCAGTTGTCATCAATGAGAAATTCGGAGTTCGGCTGACGGATATCATAAGCCCCATAGAGAGGGTCCGCCAGCTTGGATAACGCCACCCTGTCCCAGAACGCCATGGATATCGGGTCAACCGGCTTGAAGATGGCGTCTTCTCTCCTCGTCGTCCTGGCCCTGCTTCTCCTGGGCTTTTATCTTCTGCGCCGTTTTTCCCCGAGGCTGGGCTTTTCCCGGCCCTCGTCTGTTCTGCATCTGGTCTCAAGATTGGGCATAGGTCCCAGAAAGGAAATCCTTGTGGTCCGTTTCTTGAATAAACTTCTTATCATTGGCGTGACGGAAACACAGATGACCTTGCTCGGAGAGGAGCTGGCGGACCATGTTCAAGATCCTGATTTCGCTTCCGTGCTGGAGAAGCATCAAAAAGAAGGCCTTGCTAGCCTCGGCCGTAATTCTGCTGGCCCTGGTCTTGCCGGCCACAAGTCTGGCCGCTGAACCTGTTCTGCCGACTTTGTCCCTTTCCTTGGCTGCGGGCCAGACCGATCCTGAGAAGGTTTCCGTCCTGCTCGAAATCCTGGCTCTGCTGACGGTTCTCTCTCTAGCTCCGGGGATTGTCCTGACCCTGACTTCCTTTACAAGAATCATCATCGTTTTCCATTTTCTCCGGCAGGCCATGGGCACCCAGCAGATGCCGCCGAACCAGATCATGGCTGGCCTGGCAATCTTCATGACCGTGGCTATCATGTTCCCGGTTGGAAAACAGATCAACGATCAGGCCTTGCAGCCCTACCTCGACGAGAGAATCGGCTACAAGGAGGCTCTAGAGCGGACCGAAACCCCTCTTCGATCATTTCTTTTCAAGCACACCAGAGAGAAGGACCTGTCGGTCTTCTACTCCATCACCGGCATCGAACGCCCTCAGAGCAAAGACGACGTTCCGTTCATGCTGCTCGTTCCCGCCTACGTCATCAGCGAACTGAAGACCGGTTTTCAGATCGG
The DNA here is from genome assembly GCA_009929795.1 of Deltaproteobacteria bacterium. Lineage (NCBI taxonomy): Bacteria > Pseudomonadati > Myxococcota > Myxococcia > Deltaproteobacteria bacterium. The sequence continues at coordinate 25,565 of RZZR01000028.1, forward strand.
TTTTTTGATCTACATACCCTTTCTGATTTTGGACATGGTTGTGGCCAGCATCCTTTTGTCCATGGGAATGATGATGCTTCCGCCGGTCATGGTTTCCATGCCCTTCAAGATTTTGCTCTTCATTATGGTCGACGGCTGGAATCTTCTGGTCGGATCTCTCGTCAACAGTTTTGCCTGATCCCTCTGGGAGGTATCATGACTCCGGAATTCGTTATCGGGTTTGCCAGACAATCCATCGAACTGACCCTGACCATCGCATTGCCCATGCTCGGTGTCGGCCTGCTGGTCGGTGTTTTCGTCAGCATGGTTCAGGCGGCCACCCAGATCCAGGAAATGACTCTGACTTTCGTTCCAAAGATCATCGCCGTCTTTTTGGCGTTGCTTTTCACCTTCCCTTGGATCATGGACAAGATAGTGACCTTCACCAGAGAAGTCTTTCTCAATCTTCCAAAGTATATAAGCTAGTTAGGGTAGCACGTTTCCTTCCATGCTGTGCGCACCACTGGCCATTATGGCTTATTGATTTTTAATGGGCGAGGAAATTTTAGGATTTGGCGAAGAAAGTTATTGACAGTTATGAATGTGTCGGTATAGAAGCCATTTCTCTTGAGCGGGGGGAGCGATCTTTTTGTTCAAGGGATTGTGATCATTGGAGAAGTATGTTGGGTGAAGTTTTCTGACTTTGAGGAGTTTGAAAATTTTTCTTGACAGGCAGGACGGGTTTGAATAGATACTGACCTTTCGCGTGAGCGACAAGATCTTTGACAATTAAATAGCGAGCTAGGT
>RZZR01000029.1 GCA_009929795.1 Deltaproteobacteria bacterium
AACCGGCAGGTCGAAAACCGGACCCTCTTTGACGTCTGGTTCAAGGAGAACCGGCGCATGATCCATCTCAAGGAAGTAACCCCTTCGACCAGGAACGGTCGGGGGCTGACGGTCTACGAAACCGCCGTGGACTACGGCGATTTGCGGATAATCGTCTCGGCGGAAGTGTTTTCGGCCGAAAAGGATTCCGGACCGTGGCATCTGGAAAACGTGACCGTGGTCGACCCCCTGAATTTTTCCACCCGGACCGTTTCGGCCGAGGATCTTGATCTGAAAACCGATCCGGCCACCTTTCTGGTCGTGGACCCCAAGACCGATCCCGAAGGCCTGTCCATCTGGCAATTGGGGCGGGTCATCGAGGAGCTGGAACGCTCGGGCTCAGGCGTGGCCAGGCTGCGAACCGTCTGGCACATGAAGCTGGCCTACACCTTCTCCACGCTCTGTCTGACCCTGGTCGGCCTGGCCCTGGCCCTGTCCAGCAGGAACGTCTATCTCCTCTTCTTCCTGGGAATGCTCTCGGTCTTCATCTATTACGTCGTCTTCCTGACTGGCGTGGCCGCCGGACAAAAAGGGGGCCTGCACCCCATCCCCGCCGCCTGGGGAGCCGATATCCTTCTCGGGGCTCTGGCCCTGGCCCGCCTGGCCTGGATCTTCCGGCCCGTGCGGTCCAAGCTTCTGGCGACCGCCTGAACCATCGAATTCTCATCAACCCCCTGTTCACGCCTTGGGGTACTCTGCGGTGGGTGGTCGAACTCCAGCCGAACGTTGGATGATCCACAGCAGGTTTCGAACATGAACGACACACCTTTCGTTTATATCAACCCGGATGAGCCAATTTTAGGTACGGACCTCAATGAACTCTTCGCTTGAAACACCAGCTTGCCTGAGCAGGCCTGCCAGTGTCCCGACTTTCAACTCGCGATGATTGGGTACGACACACCCTTCTCCCCCGCGCCGCATGACAATATGACTTCCACGCCGGCGAACAACCGCAAAGCCCAGTCGCTCCAACGCACGAACCACCTCATCCCCCGAGAGAACAGGAAGTTTAGGCATACGCCAAAACCTCAAACGTGGTCAGCAATGGACGGCCTTGGATAGAAAGAGGGAATTCTTCCAAATAAAGCTCGGTGGCCTCGCGAAGATTGGCCAGCGCCTCCTCCACGGTTTCGCCTTGCGTTGTTGTGCCTGTTTCCGGATTGAAAGCAACATAGCCGCCTTCGGATGCCGGGGTCAAAACAGCAGAAAATTCCATAGCCATACCCTCACTATTGCTTAAATTTATCCTCGCAATCCTTACACGGGGCCATTCTTGAATAATACCTAAAGGATTGGCAAGGCGAACGCACAACCCTGTCAACCAAAAATCAACCCCACTCCGGCCGATTTTCGGCCTTGAATCCGGGCATGGTCACCCGGGCATGGTGCAGAAAGAGCCGCTTCCCCTCCCCACGCCCGTACAAGACGTCCCCGACAATGGCGTGGCCGGACGCGGACAGATGTGCCCGGATCTGATGTCGACGGCCCTTGAGAATCACGGCCCGGACCAGGGTCTGTCCGTCCTCCGGATCAAAACGCATCGGCTCGATGACCGTCCAGCGCAAACTATCCGGATCGTCATGTTCCAAAACACGGACCTTGCTGCGTTTGGCCGTGTTCAAAGCCCGTCGCTCGGTCCACCCTGCGTGGAGCTGACCTTCCACCACGGCCAAATATTCCTTGCGGATTTCACCCCGATCCTGCCATTCATGATATTGGCCGACCGTCTCCATCCCAAATCCCACCAGAACAAGACCGCTCGTGTCCCGGTCCAGGCGGTTGAGCAGTACTGCCTCCAGACCTGGAAAATGGTCGTCCAAGCAACCCTCCACGCTATTCTGGCCTCGTCCCCTGACGCTGTGCATGCCTGCCGGTTTCACCACGGCCGCGAAATTTTGCTCTTGGGCCGCGACCTCCAGACTGACCTTGCATCGATCCATCTCCGAAAACATTTTCCCAGCCAAGGCCACCACCTGCCCGGCGCGCACGACCTCACCCTTTCCTTGAGGCCATCCATCCACCGTGGCCCGGCCCGACTCCGCCAGTCTTCGGGCCTGACGCAGACTCAGACCGGGTACGAGGCGGGTCAGGACATAGTCGAGACGCGACCCGGCCAGATCCAAAGGAACCACTGTCGGCCCCAAAGACGAAGGGCAGGCCTTGCGGCCTGCCCTGTCTTGCCCGATTTTCCGACTCGTCATAGGGACCCGACCTTTGACGTGGCCAATTTGTAAATTTCGTGGGGATCGAGGATGAGAATGACACTCCCGTCGCCCATGATCGTGGCCCCGGATATTCCATGAAGATTGCCGAGATAGTTGCCCAGAGACTTGATGACCACGTCCTGACGTTCCAGCAACGTGTCCACCACCAGGCCCAAACGGCGGTCATTGACCGTCAGGATGACCGTTGGCAGGACTTCCCGGTGATCGTTGTTCCCCGGAAGGCCCAAAAGTTCCGACAATTCTACGATGCCCAAAACCTGGCCCCGCAGGGTTGTGGCCTTGCGTCGGTTGACCTCGCTGATCTTGGAGGCCTTGATTTTAGTTGTCTCCGAAACAGCGTCCAGGGGGATGGCATAGATGGCCCCGGACACCTTGACCATGAGGGCGTCGATGATGGCCAGGGTCAGGGGCAGGGATAGGGTAAAGATTGTGCCCTTGCCCACTGTGGACTGGACCGCCACGCTGCCCTTGAGTTCCTTGATGTTGCTTCGGACCACATCCATTCCCACGCCTCGACCGGAAATGTCCGTGATTTTCTGGGCCGTGGAAAAGCCGGGGGCAAAGATGAGCTCGACGGCCTCCTGGTCGTCCATGTTCCGGGCCTCTTCCTCGCTGATGAGGCCTTTTTCGACCCCCTTGAGCCGCATGAGCTCGGGGTCGACTCCCTTGCCGTCGTCCTCGACGACGATATGTACGGAATTGCCCTTGTGGAACGCCTTGAGCCAGACCCTGCCGGCCTCACTCTTACCTGCGGCCCGACGGTCCTCGGCCGATTCCAGACCGTGATCAACCGAATTGCGGATGAGGTGGACCAATGGGTCGCCGATGACCTCCACCACGCTCTTGTCCAGTTCGGTTTCCTCGCCTTCGGTTATGAGCTCCACCTGCTTGCCACTCTTGCGGCTCAGGTCGCGGACCAAACGCGGGAAGCGGGAAAAGACAGACTGGACCGGAACCATGCGGACCTTCATGATCGTGTCCTGCAGATCGTCGGAGATGCGGGCCATGGAATAGGTCGTCTCGGTGAGGTGCTGGGCCACCGAGGCCACGTTCTGGCCCTCGTCCAAGGCCCGGGCCAGCATGGCGAACCGATTGCGGTTAATGATCAACTCGCCGATGAGATTCATGAGGTGGTCGAGCTTGGCGTGATCCACACGGATCGTGGACGAGGCCTGGGGCTTGGCCTGAGCCGGGGAAGAAGTGCCCGGCTTTGCCGAAGGGCCTTCCGCGATCAACAGAGACTCGGTTCGTTCTAACTTCTTCTCGACCGAAGGAGCCGGGGCTTCATTGGGCTTGACCGGAGGCTCGATGGAGACCTTGTCGGCCATGGCCACTTTATCCCCCTTCAGCTTCTTGATCTCCTTGTCCACCATGTCCTTCATGATGGCGGTTTCCTGGCGGAGAATGTCCAGAAGGTCCCCAAAATCCAGTCCCGCCCCCCGGGCCTGGTCCACCAGTCCGGCGGTTCGTTCGGCATACACCTTGATTTCGTCGAGCCCCATGTAACTGGCCGAATTCTGGATACTCACCATGGACCGGTGCAGGGCATCCACCAGCTCCTTCTGATCCGAATCCTCGGCCAGGCCTTCAAGGGCCAGGGTCAGGGTATCGAACTGCTGGCTGACGGTCTGCTCAAAAATCTGAATCTCCTCGTCGTCCCCAAAGTCCGGCTCGGGTTCGGAAAGGATCTCGGCCTTGGCCTGGACGGGTAGCGCTCCATCGCCGGACTGTCCGCCCTTGTCGCCGAAAGCCCGAAGCTGGGAGACAATCTCGGAGATGTCCATGGGCTTTACGGTCTCGGTCGCCTGGTCCACGTTCCGCAGGAGGGTGTCCAGGATATCCACCGAGGCCAAAAGCAGGTCCACCATCTCATGGCTTGCTGGCATGGCTCCATTGCGGACCTGGTTGAGAAGCGTCTCGGCCTCATGGGTCAGGGCGTTCATCTCCCGGTAACCGAGGATGCCGCTGTTGCCCTTGATGTTGTGGAAATACCGGAAAACGTCGTTGATCAGATCCCGACTCGCCTGGGGATCCTTTTCCAAGGCTACAAGCGATTCGCTCAGATTGGCCAGGATTTCGCCAGCCTCTTCGAGAAAATCCTTGAGGTGGTCCCCACCGGTCACGGCCAGGGTATACGGCTCGACTGCGGGAGCCTCCTCAGCCGGAGCCGGGACCATCTCGGGCGTTGCCGAAGCCGGGGCGCCGGACTGCACGGCATCAATGCGGACGATGAGCGGAACCGTGTCCAGATCCCCTTCAAGACCCGAGGCCTCCAGACTGTCGATCATCTCCCGCAAAGCGTCGGTCGTGGCCAGAATGACGTCCATGATCTCTGATGTCACCCGGAGCTTACCCTTGCGCAGATCGTCGAGAATGTTCTCGCCCTTGTGGGCCAGGCCGTTGATCTTGTTCAGCCCCAGGAAGCCCGAAGCCCCCTTGAGGGAGTGCATGGGCCGGAAGATGGCATCCAGCAGACCCAGGTTGTCGGGCGATTTCTCGAGTTCGAGGAGAGACGGCTCGATTGTTTCGAGATGTTCCTTGGCCTCGATGACGAAATCGGCGAAGATTTCCGGATCGAAAAAATCCTGGCTCATTTTCTTCCTCTTGGTGCCGGGAGTGTGCCTCTTGTCAAGGCCGACACAGACCCGGATCAATTCGATCAGCTTCCAAGCAACATCTTGACATTCTTGACCATCTTTCCCGGCTGGGCCGGTTTCACCAGATACAGGTTGGCCCCGAGGTTGAGTCCCGCCTGAATGTCCTTCTCCTGTCCTTCGGTGGACAAGACCACGATGGGCAGATCCCGGTAGACATCCTGCTCGCGAACCGTGCGGATGAAGGTAAACCCGTCCATGCGGGGCATGTTCACGTCGCAAATCACGAGGTCGATCCGGTCCTTGGCCGAATAGAGCTTTTCCAGGCCGTCCAGGCCATCTTCGGCCGTGGTGACCTTCATGCCCTCCTTCTTCATGATGAAGGCTACGAGGTTTCTGACCGTCTTGGAGTCGTCCACGATGAGAATGTGTTTGGCCATGAAGTCCTCTCGGTATGTTGGCGGCCCCTTGCTGTCTATCGCAACACGGCCTTGACCAGTTGGTCAATGGCCACGATGCCGATCAGCCGCTCCTGGGATTTGATGAGGCCACTCAAAAAATCAGCATTCACCCCGAGATGCGTTTCGATGTTCCACTCAACGCTCTCTTGCCCCACCCTGTACATGGTGGCCACGGCGTGGATAATCAGCCCGATCTGCAAACCCTGATGTCTGCAGACCACGATGAACCGACCTTCACGGGTCTCGGGTAGCCGAAGCAGACTGGTCAATGAAATGAGCGGGGTGACCCTCCCCCGAAGGTTGATGATCCCGATCATGTAGGGCGGCGCCGTCGGCAGCTTGGTCGGCTCCACAAACTTGATGACCTCCTGAATGGAGGAAATGGGGAGGGCGTACTCCTGATCGTTCAGGAAGAAGCTGACCAGCTGCAGCTCCGCGTCCCGTTTCAGTCTGGCCGTCATGGATTCTTCCTGCGCGGGCGACTGGGGAGCCGGAGCCGGGGCGGACTGCGGGGCCGGTTCTGACTTGGGAGCCTCGGTCGAAGGCGAGGGCGAAGGTTCTGATGGCGCGGAATGGACCGCCAAAGGCTTCTGATTCGGAGCCATGACTGACTCGACCTGAGACTCCCTGGGCAGTGCCTCCCCCAAGGTATCCTTGGATGTCGGCTCCACCCCGAGGTATTTCTTGAGAAACGATCGCTCGGTCTCGGTCAGGCCGCTGGGATCATGGTCGGCGCTGAACACCTGTTCCTGAAAATACTCTTCCGGCGTCTTCATGCCCAAAACCCCATCTCATCAATTTCTTTGGCCAATTGCGTATATTCCTGAGCTCCCCTCGACCTTGGGGCATACTCGAGCAGGACCTTGCCCTTGGCGCTGGCCTCCCGGAACTTGGTGTCGGTGTGGATGATCGTCTCGAAGACCCGTGGCCCGAGCTTGGCCCGCAAGAGCTCGAGCACTCTGCGGCAGGCCCCGGCCCGCTGGTCGTACATGGTGGCCAAAGCCCGGTATTCGATGGGACGGTCCAGAATCTTGTTCAGCATTCGGATGGTGTCCAAGATCAGCTTCAGACCGTGCAGGGCCAAAAAATCGGTCTGGATCGGAATAATGACCAGATCCGCAGCCACCAGGGAGTTGACTTGAAGGACTCCGACCTGCGGAGGGCAGTCCAGGATGATCACGTCGTAGTCCTCAAGAATCGCCTCCAAGGCCTTCTTGAGGACCAGCCCCTTGCCGGGTCGATCTTTGAGGTCGGATTCAAGGTCTGAGACCCTGATATGGCTCGGCACGAAATCGAACGGCAGTTCGGGTTCCGAGACGATAGCCTTCCGCCATGTCCTTTCATCGACCGTGAGCGCGAAGAGATCATGCGCAGTGCGCTCGACTCCCTCGGGATATTGGGCCATATGGATCGTCGCGCAGGCGTGGGGGTCAAGATCGATCACCAAGACCTTGCGTCCCATGAATCCGAAGCACGAGCCAAGGGTCAGGGATGTCGTGGTCTTTCCGACCCCCCCCTTCTGGTTGGCCACTGCCAGCACCTTTGCCCGCCTTGTCTTCATCATGGCAATCGCATTCCCTTCCCTTTGACCAGCAGTCAGCGCTGGTCTCTGATGGTTTTTTTGATCAGGGAACTCAAGGCCTTCCAGTCGTCTTCGTACACATCGAGAAATTCAAGTCCCATGGAATAACTGGTGAAAGGGACTTTTTCAACCGTCCAGGCCACCTGAGCTACGGCTTGCAGATACTGTCCCACGTCGCTTTCGAAAACCTTGAAAAACCCCGAATGATACTTGTTCAATCTCGGAATGGAAATCTTGACCTGAAGCTTTTCTCCGGGCTCAAAACGCTTTGGGCTGAGCACGGCCAGGCCTCCGGAACTGATGTCCACGCAGGTCATGGTCACCTTGGGCTGCCGGGAAATGGGGAATATGAATTCCCGCACTTCGACTGTATAGCTTTTGGGCAGACGGTCGTGTTGCCGTCTTTCGCTCCCTTGGCTCACGCTAACCCTCCTTGAGATACACGATGGTTCCCGGGTGATGGATCGGCTTGAAGGCCCTGGAGATGTTGTGCAGGGACTCGGAATGGCCGATGAACAGATGTCCGCCTGGGAGCAGGTTGTCGTAGAAGGCTCCGATGACCCGCTTCTTCATGGACTCGTCGAAATAGATGATCACGTTGCGGCAAAAGACGATGTGGGACGGTTCCACCCTCTTGAGCTGAAAACGGTCATTCAGATTGATCTGCCCGAAGGTCACAAGTTTCTTGATCTCGGGCCGAATCCGATACTTGCCGCTCCCCTCGTCGTCGAAATACTTGGCGACGATCTCCTTGGGAGTCGTCCTCAGGGTGTACTCCATGTACAAGCCCCGCCGAGCGCTGGCCAAAACTCCTTCAGACAGGTCGTTGGCCGTAATCTTGATGTCCCAGAGCGGAAGTTCCGCGCCCAGGACTTCGTGGAGAAGGATGGAAATGGTATACGGTTCCTCCCCGGTCGAACACCCGGCCGACCAGATCCGGAGCTGCCTCTTTCCCGAAGCCCGGAGCCTGTCCAGGTGAATGGGCAGAATGGTCTTTTCGAAGACCTTCAACTGGGGGGGATTGCGGAAAAAACTCGTCTCGTTGGTGGTGATGACCTCAAACAGGCGATTGAGCTCCTGCTTCCGGGCCGGATCGTAGCGCAGATAATAGAAGTACTCGCTGAAAGATTTCAGGTTCAGGTGCCTAAGTCGGTTGCCGAGACGGTTCTCCAGCAAATATCGGCGATTGTCGGCGATGTAGATGCCGCTCTGCTCGTAGATAAAATCCCGGAGCTGGACGAACTCCTCCCCCTGGATCTGCACGGTCCTCCTCTGGGGGATGGCCTTGGAAAACATCATGTTCATGGGCCTAGTCCAACCCCTCTTCAGCGTCGGACTGGATTCTGTCCAGAGCGTCCTCCACCGTCGCCGCCAGGTCCGGCTCGGCCTCGTCCAACACATCGAGCAGTGCCCTGAATGCCGACTGGCCTCCGATGCGGCCCAGTGCCTCGGCGGCCTTCATGGCCACCAGTTGATTCGTTGACCGAAGCATTTCCACCAACCCGGGCACAGTCGAAGCCATACTGCGAAGGCCAACGGCCTCAACTGCCCGAATTTTGACCCAGTCGTCGCTGTCTTCCAGGGCCGAGAGCAATAGGCCCTCGACCTCGGGCCGCTCGCACCGGCCGAGCATGTCCACCAGACTGAGCCGCACGTCACGATTCTCGTCGTACATCCTGGCCGAAACCAGCTTGAGAATCTCCGGGTCTTCCGAACAGAGGCCTCCCATGGCCTCCAGAGCAAATTTCCTGATGTCTGGTTCCTCGTCTTCCAAGGCCCGTCGAAGCTGCTCGACGTGATCCCGTGCCCCGATACGACCGAAGGCGTAGGCTGCCATCATCCGATGCAGGGGATCATTGCTCTTGGACATCTCCATGAACCGGGAGGTGATCATCTCTCCGCCGATGGAAACACAGGCCTCCAGAGCCGCCTCTTTGACGTCGTTGAAGGGGTGTTCGAGAAAAGGGAGGATCATGGTTCCGCAGTCGGCATAGCGCATCTTCGACCCCAGAAAAGACAGGGCGCTCTTGAGCATGTCGCCGTCATTGGTGGTCTCCAGAAGGCGAATCATGAATTCTTTGGCCTCGCCCCCGCTCTTTTCGGCCAGGGCGGCGGAAATCTCCCGTTGCTGGTCCCGGTCTCTGCCCGAAAAAATATCCATGAGGACGCCCACCGCCTCGGCGTTGCCTATCCGGCGCAAGGCTCGAATGGCCAGGGCCGCCACGGTCTCTTTTTCGGAAGCCGCGCCCTCGGCCAGATGGTCGTTCAGGTCAATGTCGGCCAACGCCCTTTCAAAGGAGAGGAGACGATCCATATCCCGGTCCGGGTCCAGGTGCTCGGCCAATCCCAAAATTTTCTTTGTTGCCGGGGCACCTCCCACGCTGGCCAGGCCCGCCACGGCCGCGTCCTGAATCTCCATGTCCTCGTCGTCGGCCGCAGCCAGGAGATAGTGGCGAAACTTGTCTCGCTCTCCTTCGGAGAGAAAGCCCAGGGCCTTGCCCCCCATGATGCCAACAATGGCCTTGATAATCTTGTTTCTGAGGGCCGTTGGCGATTCATCAAGCTTCTTCATCAGCAGGGGTACGGCCTTGACATTACCCATCTCGCCCAAGGCATCGATGATCATGGATGCCACCAGTTCCGTGCTTTTGCCCATGGCCAGGATCATGGCGTTGATGGACGAGTCGTCCTTGACCTTCATCAAGGCCTCGATGACTGCGAACTGGACCCATTCGTCGTCGTTCATGGCTTCGTTCAGGCAACCTGCCGCCTCGGGCTTGGCAAGTTCGCCCAGACTGACTGCCGCCTGATAGCGGACGTTGACCTCCTCGTCCCTGAGCAGGGCCCGACATAATGGGGACACGGCCCGATAGTCGTCGCAGGATCCGAGGATATCTGCGGCAAAAATCCTGATGTCCGGATCCTCGTCTTCCAGAAGCATGACCAGAAACTCCACGTCCTGATTTCCGATCTGACGGAGGATGTCCATGGCCAGATTCCTAACCGGAGCGTCGTCCACGCGCAGCAGGGGCGTCACGGCCTCAATGGTGTCCGGCCCGCCGAGCTTGCGCAGGGCGTGATCCGCCGCCTCCTGAACGCCGAGGTTCGAACTCGAGAGCAGACCGGACAGAACGGAAATTGCCTGGCGACAACCAATTTCTCCAGCGTCAAAGGCCGCCTCCCTGATGACGCTCGGATCGTCGGACCGCAGACGGTTCAAAATGTCGTGCATCTCGTCGTGCATAGCTGCCTCGAATGCTCCGTTTGGCTCGATTTCAGGGCCGACTTTGCTATTTGAACAGGGACGAATACATGGCTTGGGCCATGTCGTCGAGGTCTACGACCTCGTCGGCCAGATTCGCGTCCACGATGGCCTTGGGCATGCCGTAGACTACGCAGGAGGCATCGCTTTGGGCCAGAGCCCTTCCACCCTTGGCCTTCAGGTCCTTGACCCCCTCGGCGCCGTCAGAACCCATGCCGGTAAGGATCACTGCCAGAGCCCGCGATCCCATGGACGATGCCACCGATGAGACCAGGACATTGGCCGAGGGCTTGTACAGGGCATCCGCCGGTTCCGCGGTCACCACGGCCTCCAGCCTCCCTTTCCTCTGAGTCATGATCAGATGGGATCCTCCCGGTGAGATGTAGACGTACCCCGGTCGAAGCGCGTCTCCTGTTTCGGCTTCTTTGACCTTCAGCGGGCTGGTGGTGTCGAGACGCTTGGCGAACGGCCCGGTAAAAGCCTTGGGCATGTGCTGGGCGATAAGAATGGGGGCGGGAAACTCGGCAGGCAGGGAATTGAGGATCTTTTGGACCGCCGGAGGGCCTCCGGTGGACACGCCTATGGCCACGACGTCTCGGGTCTGGCGGCCTGCGGGCCTCTCCGAGGGGAGTTCCATCCTGACGGTTGTGGCTCTGGCCTTGAGTCGGGTCGGCCGAATCTTTCGCTTGGCCACGGCCTTGACCTTGGCTCGAAGCTCATCCTCGATGCGGACGATATCGAGAGACACCATGGACAGCTTCTTGGAAATGTAGTCCACGGCCCCGTACTCCATGGCCTTCAGGGTAGCCTCGGCCCCCTCGGTGGTCAGGGAGCTGATCATGAGTACGGGCCTGGGCATCTCCATCATGATCCGCCGAAGAGCAGTCAGGCCATCCATGCGGGGCATTTCGATGTCCATGGTCACCACGTCCGGATCGTGGCGGCGAACCTTTTCCACACCGTCTTCGCCGTCTCGGGCCGTGTCCACGACTGTGATCTCGGGGTCCTTCTCCAGCATGGAGCTGATGGCCTTGCGCATGAAGGCCGAATCGTCGACCACGACAACCTTGATCATTGTCGCCCACCTCGCTTGTGCATTCGTTCCGTTTGGCTGCCGGTCATGGTCCCGCCCAAGGCGGAAGCGGCGTTCAGCTTCGGCCCGAGGCCATGGAGGCGACGGTCTCGGAGAACGGGCCGTGCAGGGCGATGGACTCGACCAGGCTCCCGTCCTGGACCTTAGCGCTCTCCAACTCGGGCACCTCGCCTTGCAAAACGATCTCCACCCATTTCAGAACCAGCTGCTCATCCCATTGGACCCCGGCTCCGCTCTTGAGGATCTCGACCACCTTTTCCAGAGGCATGGCCGAACGGTAGGCCCGGTCGGACGTCATTGCCTCGTAGCTGTCCACGACGCTGATGAGCCGGGACAGAAAGGGGATCTCGTCGCCCTTGAGCCCGGCCGGATATCCCCGGCCGTCGATTCGCTCGTGATGGTGGAAGATGACAGGCAACACGTCGCGCAGGTTTCCGACCTGGGATAGAATGGACTGCCCGATCTCCGGATGACGCTTCATCACATCGTACTCGGCGTCGGTCAACCGGCCGGGCTTGTTCAGAATCCGATCCGGAATGCCGATCTTGCCGATGTCGTGAAGGACTCCGGCCACATACAGCCGGTCCATGTCCTCGGCGGACAGGCCGATCCGCTCTGCGAGCTTGCGAGCGTAGAGCGCCACCCGCTCCGAATGCCCCCGAGTGTAGATGTCCTTCGCCTCCACAGCCCTGGAGTAAGAACGGATGACATCCATGTTAAAGGCCTTCATCCGGGCGTAGAGATGTGCGTTCTGGATAGAGGTGCCGGTATGGGTGGCGAAAACGGTCAGAAGCTGCAAGGCCTCCTTGGTGAAGGAATTCCCTTCGGCCTTTCGGACCAGAAGGATGGTCCCGATGGCGGTTTTTTGCAGGAGCAGAGGCACGACCATAGCGCTCCCCTCGAAGGTCTCCATGGAATCATCCATCCTGATGGCCAGGGTCCGCATGGCTTCAGGCTCGATGATCCGGGTCTGCCCGTCATCGTAAGCCTTCTCGGCCTCCTCCTTGGCCCAACGGAGAAGCTCTGCGGATTTTCTGAGCAGTGCCCTGCGGATCATGACCTTGCGAACCATCTCCACTTCAGGAAGGAAGAACAGCAGGGAGTCTGGATCAAAGTTCTTCTGTACCTGAAAAAGAAACTCGTGGACAAGCGCCCGCAAATCGCCAAGATGGCTCTTCAGGGCGTTGCTCAGATTCATCATCCGGACGACGTTGCTGAGCTTCTTCTGCTTGGCCTTCTGCTCCCGGTCACGAAGAACCTTATCTACTTTGAGAAGCAGGTGATTGATATTGAAAGGCTTGGGCAGATAGTCCGAAGCCCCCCGCTTCATGCTCTCCACAGCCGTTTCGATGGTTCCGAAACCGGTCATGATCAAAAAAGCCGAGTCGATCCGGGCCTCCTGCAGGGTTTCCAGAAGCTCAAGTCCGTCAAGGCCGGGCATACGCAAGTCCGAGAGGACCAAGTCGTACCCCCCTTCCACGGCCTTGCGCATGGCCGTCTCGCCGTCCGGGGCCGTGTCGACCTCGTATCCGGCCTCCTCAAGAGTATCCTGGCAGATCTCGCGCAGGCTCTCCTCGTCGTCAACGACAAGAATTCTAGACTGTTTCAGTCCCATCTGTGCCCGAATTCCCTAGTTTTCTGTATTATCCAGTAATGATTCTGTTCGAAAAAACAAAAACAAATCTGCGAGTCGCTCATTAGAGTCTGCCTTGAAACGATCAAATGCGCAAGCACTGGGTAGTGAACCATCCTCCGCCCATAAAACCCGGGGAAAACACTTGCCATTTGAATCCGAAAAACATAGAAATCATTTTTTCGGGATGTGGCTCAGTCTGGTAGAGCGCTGCGTTCGGGACGCAGAGACCGCGTGTTCGAATCACGCCATCCCGACCATAAAATCAAGGCCTTACGAGTAAAATCGTGAGGCCTTTTTTATTTTGGCACATAACCATGGCACACGCACGGTCGAGCTCAACGTATCATCTCGGCCAAGATATGAAGCGCAAATCAGAAATTATCGCCACCCCTTCCCTCCTCAAAAATCCGTGAAATGCCAGTTCCCGTCCTCGTCCTGCCATTTTCTGATCTCTGCCGGCGGTTCGGGGTCAGAATTTGGTGGCAGTGATGGCATTCGCTTCATCGACGGGATCGCTCGTGGCGGAGTCGGGCCGCTGATACCGAGAATTTTCACATCCGAGATCATCCGACCCGGGTTGGCCGAGCACTCGACGATCAGGCCCCGGGCGTTGCGCATGCTCACGGTCACGGGGATCCGGAACCGTTCGTCGGCGTTGCGCACTATGGCCCCTCCGGACTTCAAGATCCCGCCCTTGATCGGGTCGTGGTATTCGCCGACGTTTTCATAAACGCTGTAGGAAATTTGCAGCGTATCGCCGGACCAGAACACGAACCCGCCCACGGCGTTCCGGTAGATGGGCATGACTTCGATGAAGTCGCCTTTGGGCTCCAGGGCGAAACGGGCCGAGTAGACGTCCCGTATCGAATCCTTGAAGGCCCGTCCTCTGGTTTGGGTGGATGAATCGCAGCCCAAAACCTTGATGCCCGTCTTGGTCCATCCGGACTGACGGTCGCCTATCCACATGCTTCCCCGAAAAATTTGCCCCTGACCGGTATAGTCGAGCCGACAGCGGACGTCCTTGTGGCGGCCGTGTTTGTGGGACATGGTCACGGCAATGAGCATGTCGTGCAGGGATCGCCACCGGATACCCGACCCTCGATTTCAAGATGATTGCCGTTGTAGCTGATGTTCTGGACCAGGACGTTGTAGCCGTCCACATACTCGGCCGAGGCGGGTGTGGGAATGAGGAGTAGACACAAAACGGCGGCGATCGTCAGGCGGAGCATGCTTCCTCCAGGGCGGGTTGGGATGAAACAAAAGAGGAGGCGACTAGGCCCCCTCCCCTGAAGAGGGTTTATTCATGCCCGGGCAAAGGCGTCAAGGATAGGCGGCTTTTTTCGGCGGCCTGCGAGGTGGTGGACAGCCCAGATAGAATTCGGCCACACCCAAGTTGTGGTCGACGAATTGAAGTTTGAAGACGAGCTGATCGGATTCCGTGACGACTGAGGTGCCCGCTTTGGCGGCGTACGTGGCCCTCAGATTGTCGCTGACCACGAAATCGAACCACATCGGGACCCGCTGCATGGCCGTGAAGCCCTCCCAGATCTGATCGGAAAAATCCGGTCCGCCAAGCGTTGCGTTGTACCACCAGCTGAACTGGGTCTTGAATTCCCCCTGCCGCGCAGTTCGGCCGCTCCTGAAACCCGGCCAAAACCCGCCACCATGACGATGATAACGACAAGCAAGTAAACGCACTCATGGTCCGACTCCTCGGTGAGAAATGACCTTGGAACGTCTCCGACTCCTTCATGCATCCGGATCATCGACGACTCCACCATGCACCCCAAGATCGGGAGAATCAAGGCCCTGTCCGCTTCCAGACCGCATGGATCGGATCGCTCACCCGCCGGTCTCCAGAAAATGGAGATCTTCAAAGAGGCTCCGGTCCTTCCGAACAGAGCCCATGAGCCAAAAATCATGACTCATGGGCAAGTCCCATGCCATGCAACATTCCGGTCGGCTAAGACTTCGGCCAAGATTTCCTCGGCCGGTCCGGACATCGGATAAATTTTTCCCATACGTGATTCCGAGGAGAGTCGCTGGAACATGAGGGTGTCCGTGCCGGCCAGTAACTGCGGCAGATGGGCCCCCTGAAAAAACCATTTTCCCGGGCCAGCTCAGAACTGGCCCGCGAGTAGACCAACGAACACGGCAAACGGGCCAGCAGCTACTGGCAGGGTCATGATGGCGCCCAGAAATGCCAATTGCTGGACCGCGACCATAATGCTCATGCCCGGAGGCGGACGTTCATCGATCCAGTATGCAATCCCATCAGGCCTTAACGGCCCTTTCTGTTCGTTCACCAACACACCTCGACATCCCTGGACAAAGCAGGACTGGAAAATTCAGCCCTTGTCATTTTGATGTGCTACATGCTTCTCAACCGTCTTCGGGACATGACAGCACTGATGCTCAGCATCATCACGGCCATGATGATCATGCCCCATTCGGACAAAGTGGGAATGGGCTGGGCGCCATGGACCCCGATGCCGCCCGGATCAACGATTTCACCATTTTCAAGGCCGTCCTGGTCGCCCTCCCCGCCATCGGTCAGGGTAAGAGTGAACCGGTTATCCCCGTCGTCCAGGCCGGTGACACCTTGATAAGGCGTATAGACGCCGGATGAACACTTGTAAAAAGTCGATCCAACCGGAATATCCGCCGGGGTTGATATGGTCACGGTCACGGTTCCGCCATGAGCTACGTTGTGAATTGTAAAATTCAACAGGCCCCAGGGGAAAAGCGTGTTCGCAGGCACATTCCCTACGGCACTTTGACTGTCGGCATGAATGAAATACGGTCCACCGGTGATCAGACCCTGACAGCCGTTCCCCGGACCTTGAACAAGAGACCATTGATAGGTTCCTTGCGTAACAGCGAACCTTTTATCGGCAATGGAGATGGTTCCCATACGCGGAGCGATGGAATTGTTGGAAGCCAGAGCGTATTCAATCATCCCGCTGCCCGTGCCCAATGTTCCATTGGTCAGAATGATCCAGGTGGAATCGGTCGTGGCCGTCCAAGATGTCCCGGTATCGGCAGTGACCTCGATGCTCTGATCAGCAACAGCATCCGGGGCATGAACTCTTTCTTGTGGAAAAATGACCACGACCGATGTGCTCCAATGGGCATAAAGAATTTTGTTTTCCGGCAGATCCCAATTTCTGACGCTCGTCATGGACGCTGTATAGTATTGCGTTCCCTCGCCATGAGCCTCGGTATAATAGCCGGCAAAGGTATATCCGATTCTGACGGGGGCCGCAGCATTGGGCATGGCCGATCCATAGGTGACCGTAGCGTTGTCGCTGCCGCCGGTTCCGCCCTGCTTGTCGAAAGTCACAATGTATTCATTGCCCGACCATTTCGCATGCAAAACAAGCGCCGCATCCGTGCTGTATTCCGCGTTCTCGGCATAATCCGTACCTGAACCGTCTGCGACAGTATTCCATCCGACAAAAGTGCAGCCGATCCTGGATAAATTTCCGGAATTGCTTCGCAGTGTCAGTTTTTCCCCTGAAATCTTGGTCTGATCATCCGGGGCCGAACCTGCTGTGGCACCGTTGGAGTGATAGCTGACACTATCGGCCTGTGCCGCTGTGAATTCCACCTGGTTTCCGTAGACCGTTCCGGCTGCATTGGCGGCAAAACCCTGAACATAGTGAATTGCGCCCGGAATCAATCCGATGATGTGGGCGGCAAAGCTTCCGGTGCTTGTGGTCGGCCCTTTGTTGTTGCAATACCCAGCGGCGCTGGGATTGGGCGTGGTTGCCCAGCACAGGCCATGGGCAGTTGGACTGGGTGAGCCCAGATCGCTGATAGTGCCGTGTCCAACAGCCGTAGTGGCCGAGATATCAGTTGCAGCCTGAGTGCTCAGCCCAGGCAAGCTCGGCGATGCGGCAGTTGTGAAACTGCGCTGCCGACCGTAGCTCGTTCCTGCGGCATTGGTGGCATAGGCCTGAACATAATAGGTCGTATCCGGAGCCAGACCGAGCATATCGATAGTGAAAGGACCGGTACTGGAAGTCGACCCTTTATCGACGTAATATCCGACACCGCATGGATCCGATGTGGGCGCCCAGCACAGCCCATGGGCTGTGGCGTTCGATGTGCCAAGGTTGACGATGGTACCGTGGCCCATGGCCGAGGCGGCTGAAATGTCGCTTACCTCCTGGGTGGTCACCTCGGGCGCACCGGCAATGAAGCTGACTTGCTGGCCGTAGCTGGTGCCTGCCCTGTTGGTGACATAAGCCCGCACATAATACGTCGTGCCCGAATTCAAGCCGGTGACGGCCGCGGTAAAGGCCCCGGTGGCCGTGGCCGGACCCAGATTGCGGCAATTGTCGTCATCGACATTGGGTGAGCCTGTCGTGTTCCAACAGACCCCATGGTCTCTCGGATCCGGAGTTCCCAGGCTGATGATGGTACCGTGACCCGTGGCCGTGGCGGCTGTAATGTCGCTTACGTCCTGGGTGGTCACCAAAGGGAAAACATCGGCCGTGGTAAAGCTGACCTGTTCACCGTAACAGACACCTGCTGCGTTGAGGGCATAGGCTCGCACATAATAGGTCGTACTCGAATCCAGGCCGGTGATATGTGTTGCAAAGGACCCGGTGGCATTGGCCGATCCTTCGTTGCTGCTGGAATCGGCCGTGGTTGGAAAGACCGTAGTTGCCCAACACACCCCATAGGCCGTTGGATCAGGAACGCCCAAGCTGGTGATGGTGCCGTGGCCCGTGGCCGTGTCGGCTGAAATGTCGCTTACGTCCTGAGTGGTCACCTCGGGCGCGTTATCAGGCGCACTCGTGGAAAAGACAACCTGTCGGCCGTAACCGGTGCCGACGCCATTGGAGCTGTAGGCCCGAACGTAATACGTTGTGCTGGGATTCAACCCCGTCATATTTACCGAAAAATCTCCAATGGAGGTTGCACCGCCATTGTCGACGTAAAAATCGGCCGTGGTCGGATCGGGAGAGACTGCCCAGCACACTCCGTGACCCGTTGGATAGGGAGCACCCAGATTGGCAATGGTTCCGTGGCCCGTGGCCGTGGTCTGAGTGATGCCGGTCACCTCCCGAGTGGCCACCGCGGATGCTCTTCGCAGATAGGGATATCCGGAATTGATATTTCCGACCATCCCCCAGATATTATTGAAATTCCAACCAACATCGGTGAAAGTGCTCTGTGTCTTCATTTCAATGGTGGTCTTGCCGATTCCTATTCCATTATCCGGGCCACCGGTCTGTATATCCCAGAACGAATCACTCACCGTGCCGCCAAGATTTTCGCCCACCAGGCCGCCGAATGGATTTGACCCGCTCACCGCGCCGGTGGCATAGGAATTGGTCAATGTGGGAGTACCAGAAAACATTATCCCCACCAGACCGCCGGTGGAATTGGATCCGCTTACCGCGCCCGTGGCGTAGGTATCGATCAATGTGGGAATACCATTATACGTCATCCCCACCAGACCGCCAACAAACCTCCCCGCTCCATTCACAACACAGTCGCTGAATGATTTTTTAATGATGTTTGTGACCTGAGATCCAATTCCCTGTACACACCCTCCCACCAGACCGCCGACCACTTCGGTTCCGCTCACCTGACCCCCGGCGGAACACGAGGTCACGGTACTTTCATTGCAAATACTTGCCGCCAATGAACCGACAGCATTCCGGCCGGTAATATCAACATCTCTTAGATGAACATTTCGGATCGCTGCGGAATTGAGTTCTGAGAACAGCCCTTGGCCGCCTTCAGCATCCGGCCGGTCAATGAACAAACGGCTGATTTCAAATCCACCGCCGTCATACGTGCCGCTAAATGACAAGATGGGCATCCAGCCGGTCCCTTCATACCAGTTGAAAGTATCCGAGGCATCGACAGTATCGATCTGGAGATAGTATTTATCACATTCCTCGGGATGCAAGGCCATCCAGCAGAGCTCGTCAAGATTGCCGATCAAATACGGGTCGTCTTGTGTTCCCGAGCCCCCGGGACGACTTGAGGCTGGTTTTGACCGAAAAGAAATCTCTTCCCCGTAGACTGTGCCCTGTGTATTGGCGGCAAAGGCTCGGGCATAATACACGGTATTGGGCAACAAATCGGTCATGGTGAGGTTGAAAGCCCCGGTGGCCTCAGACGGGCCTAAATCAACGCAATCGTCATCGGTATCCGGATTTTGGCTGGTGCTCCAGCAGACTCCATGGGCCGTGGGCCGGGGCACACCCAACTCGGTGATGCTGCCATGGCCTTCGGCCGCAAAGGACATAATTTCCGTCGCGTTCTGGGTGGTCACAATGGGGGGCCGAGGCACGCTCACTTTGATCAGATACGGATACCCCGCATTGGTGACGCCGAACATGCCCCAGATGTCGACGAAATCCCAGCCGGCATCCGTAAAGGTGGTCCGTGTCTTCATCTGGGCGCTGTTCTTGGGTTCACCCTTGCCTATGTCGGATTGGCTGGCGACATCCCGGTCATAAAAAGAATAACTCACCGTGCCGCTATGAACATCGTTTATTCCCACCAGTCCGCCCACGGCACTGGAACCGCTCACTGCGCCCGCAGCATAGGAACGAGTCACGATTTCAATATTTCTCCCCACCAGCCCGCCCACGGCATCGTTTCCGCTCACTGCCCCCATGGCATAGCAATCTTCCACCCCGCCCTGGTTTTCACCGACCAGCCCTCCGATGGAATCGGCTCCACTTGTCTCGGTTCCGGCATAGGAAGTCCTTATCGTACCGGTATGATTGAAGCCCGCCAGCCCGCCCACACCGCTGATTCCGTTTACCGCACCCGTGGTACGGCAATTTTCCAGAATCGAGTTGTAGTTTTTTCCCACCAACGCGCCCACAATCCATCCGCCGGCGACATCCACATTGGTCAGGCCGAGATTTTTAATCACGGCACCCAGAGCATGTCCGAACATGCCCTGAAAGTCCGAGCCCGGGCGGTTAATGAACAATCCGTCTATGATATGTTTGTCGCCGTTGTAGGTACCGCTGAAATATGTTGTGGCTGTACCAATGGGTGTCCAACCGGCGCCTTCATTCCAATTGGAAGTGTCGGTGGCGTCGATATCCGCGGTCTGAATATAGTGATCGTTCCATCTGCTTGAATCTGCCGCAATCCAGGCCAAATTCGCCAAAGTGGCGATCTGATATGGATTCCCCTGAGAGCCGTCTCCCTCCGTGGGTTCCACAACATTCCAGGCTGAAGCCCTGTCGCTTCCGGCCAAAAGAAAAACCGTCAAAAAAAGAAGGCGGAAAGCTCTTTCCATGGATGTCTCATGGTATGAATGCCCGGGTATTGCTTTGTTTTTCCGACAATCAGGATCATGCTCGGATGAAAACTCCTTCAACCGTCCGGCAGGCCATATCCGGTGTGATGTGCCTAAAACAGCCGAACATTTTACCTGCTGTTTCCGCCAAAACTCCGCCTCTGAGCAAACTGATCGCAATCACATGCTCTCCTGGGGAACGCGAAACTACAACCACTTGGCGTACAAGGTAAGAGACGCGTCCGCAGCATATTCAGAGCCTTCGGCATAGTCCGTGCCTGAACCGTCCGAGGCAGTATTCCATCCGGCAAAAGCATATCCCGTCCTGGCCAAATTGCCGGAATTGGTCCGCAGGGTCAGTGTTTCTTCGGGTGTCTTGGTCTGGTCATCCGGGGCCGAGCCGGACGTGGAATTGTTGCCGTCATAACGGATGATACTTGCCTGATTTGTCGTGAATTCCACCTGGTTTCCGTAATTCGTGCCCTCTGTATTGGAGGCAAAGGCCTGGACGTAGTAGGTGGTATCCGGGGTCAATTCAATAATATCAGCGATGAAATCCCCGGGATTCGCAGCCGACCCTTTGTTGTTGCAATACCCTGCGACGCCGGGATTGGGCGTTGTCGCCCAACAGACCCCATGGGCAGTGACATCGGATGCGCCGGGGCTGATGATGCTTCCATGCCCCATGGCCGTTGCGGCTGAAATCTGAGTCGCGTTCAGGGTGGTTATGACTGGGGCTCCCAAGGACGAATTCGTGGTGAAACTGATTCTTTGGCCGTAGTTGGTGCCTGCCGAATTCGTGGCGTAGGCCTGGGCATAATAGGTGGTGCCGGGAATCAATCCGACCATGTCCACAGTAAAAGGACCAGTATTGGTACTTGGACCGTTGTTGGCGCAGTTTCTCCAAACACCCGGATCAGGGTCGGTTGCCCAGCACATTCCGTGCGCTGTGGCATTGGATAAACCCAGAATGGTGATCTCGCCATGACCCTTGGCCGTGGTGGCCGAAATATGGGTCGCATTCCCGGTGCTGACGGTGGGGCCGCCCGTGACGAAGCTGATCTCCCGGCCGTAGCTTGTGCCGAATCCGCTGGAAGCAAAGGCTCGCACGTAATAGGTTTCGCCCGTACTCAAACCGCTGATGTTTGTTGTAAAGACACCGGTGGCATCAGCTGGACCCAGATCCTGACAATCGTCCTCAATACCGGGTGTCCCTGTCGTATTCCAGCACAGGCCGTGAGCGGTGGGATGCGGTGCGCCCAAATCCTTTATTTCACCCCATCCCGTAACCGAGGTGCCCGCAATGTCGGTCACGGGCAAAGTGATCACTGTGGGCAGGACATCCTCGGTAGTAAAACGCACCTGTCGGCCGTAGCCGGTGCCGGCAGTGTTGGCGACATAGGCCCGCAGGTAATAGGTCGTACCTGAACTCAAACCGGTGATATTTGCGGTAAAGACACCGGTGGATGAAGTCGGACCATTGTCGGTGCAAAAATCCTCGGTGCTGGGATAAATCGTGGTGGACCAGCAGACCCCATGAGACGTGGGATCCGGGGTGCCCAAACTGATGATATCACCATGCCCACTGGCCGTGGTGGCTGTAATGTCGCTTACGTCCTGGGTAGTCACCTCGGGCGCGTTTACAGGAGCACTCGTGGAAAAAACGATCTGTCGACCGTAGTTGATACCTGCCTCATTGACGGCAAAGGCCCGGACGAAATAGATGGTGCTGGAGTTCAAACCGGTGACATCTGCGGTGAATTCCCCGGTCACCGGGGCTGCGCCAAGATCCAGGCAGTGATCATTGATATCAGGCACGCCTGACCTGTTCCAGCAAACCCCGTGAGAGGTGAGAGAGGGAACACCCAGATCGATGACGGCGCCATGAACAATGGCGGAATTCCGACTGATGCCGGTCACATCCTGAGTGGTTACTGCGGGTGTTCTTGAAAGATAGGGATACCCGGAGTTGATGTTTCCGGCCATGCCCCATATGTCGCTAAAATTCCAACCGACATCCGTGAAAGTGCTCTGGGTCTTCATATCAGTGGTGGTCTTCCCTGTGCCGATTCCATTATTCGGGCCACCGGCATCCGAATCCCAGAATGAGTTGTTCACCACCCCGTTCCAACTAAAACCCACAAGTCCGCCCACATGTTCGTCTCCGCTCACTGGCCCTACTGCATATGTATTGGTCACCGTTCCGGCATTGAGGCCCAGCAGTCCGCCGACAAGCCGACCGGTTCCCGTCACCGCACCCGTGGCATAGGAATCACTCAACGGATCCGCCAAACAGCTCCCAGCCAGACCGCCGACCGCATCGATCCCGCTCACAATGCCCGCGGCATGGCAGGCGTGGACCATGCCTGTACCGACTGATCCAACCAACCCGCCGACAATTTCCCCCCCAGTCGCAGGTCCGACGGCCGAACAATTGACCATTTCACCGTCATTTCCCATCGATCCCACCAGCCCGCCGACAGACCTGTCGCCATTTACCGCAACATCGGCGTGAGAATCGGTCAACACATCGTTTGCAACCATCCTCCCAACCAATCCACCGACATTTTCGGAACCGTTGACTACGCCGGTGGCAAAGCAATCGCTCAAGGTGGTATTGATGATCGATCCTGCAAAGGAACCGACATTATTCGCGCCGGAAATATCAACATCTCTCAAGATCAAATTTCTGATCGTGGCGCTTGCAACATACCCGAATAGTCCCTGGTAGTTTGAATTTATTCGAGAAATAAACGTATTGCTGATGACATACCCATTGCCGTCGTAGATCCCAATGAAATTAGTCACACTGTTTCCAATGGACGACCAGCCGCCTCCAGGCCAAGTGGAGGTGGAGGATGCGTCAATGTCTGCGGTCTGAATATAGTGCGCTGCCCATCTGCTGGAATCAGCCGCGATCCAATAGAGATTTTCCAGACTGGAAATCTGATACGGATTGTCCTGGGAACCGTCTCCAGCCGCCGGTGCT
This sequence comes from Deltaproteobacteria bacterium, assembly GCA_009929795.1. NCBI lineage: Bacteria > Pseudomonadati > Myxococcota > Myxococcia > Deltaproteobacteria bacterium. Next base: position 23,167 of record RZZR01000029.1, read on the forward strand.
GTTGCGTTCTGCGCGGCAACCGTACCATTTACGATCAGAAAAAACAGGACCCACAGGATAAGGAAGTAGAAAGTTTTCATGGATGGATGGAGTTGGGATTATATTTATCCAATCAGTATTCAACCTTGAATACGGACAAATCACCCATTGATTGTCAAGACAAATCCACGTGAATTCCAGTGAAAAAATCTACAATATGCTAAAAAAATCAGTAACTTTCTGTTAGGTTTTTGCATCAAAGATTTGATATTTATGTTTTTCAACGTTTGACACATTACAATCATCATCAGCCATCAAGCGCAGATCGTTTTCAATGGCTGTGCGCAACTCTCTGACTCGGCGGATGGAGACTTTTTCCTGGTAGTGTTTGTGGCAGTGGATGGCCAGCAACAAGTAGGTGATCAGGCCAGCTGCCAAAATTTGGACCATCAGGCCGTAGGGAGTGCGTGCGATCAGGTGGTAGACTTTCAAGTGTCTTTTCCACCAAGCGAAGAAATGTTCGATGTTCCAGCACAACTTGTAAGCCTGGGCGATCTGTTCGCCGGTCAAGTCATGGCGGTTGGTAGCTATCCAGTATTTGACCCGGTCGACCTCATAGCCGACCAGCCGCAAAGGGGTTTGGCTTTGATTGACACCTGGGGGTGCCCAACAACACAGTGGAGTCGAAGAAAAGTAAGCGTCCAATGAACCCCATCTTGCGCGGCAGACGAGGATAAAGGATAAAATCGGGGGAGGCTAGGCTTTGGCGGTGTTCCTGAACTGGGGGAGGAGGGACCTGTCCAGGTACTGGGGCATGATTTCACGGAGATCGTTTTCGGATGCGGCGAGGGGGAGGCGTTCAAAGAGGAATTTGAGATAGGCCTGGGGTTGGATATTGTTGGCTTTGGCGGTTTCGATGAGGGAGAAAAAGGCCGCGCTGGCCTCGGCTCCTTTGGGGCCGCCGCAGAAGAGCCAGTTCTTCCGGCCAAGGGCAATGGGACGGATGGCGTTTTCGGCGAGGTTGTTGTCCGGGGTGAGCAGGCCGCAATGGACATAGGCCACGGTCTTTGGCCACTGGTTACGGGCATAGGCGATGGCCTTGGCCAGAAGACTGGACGGGGGAACGAGGGGAGCTCGTTCGTCGAGGATGGCGCGCATGGAGTTCAGGACAGGGAGAGATTTCTCCAATCGGACTTCGACCTTTTGGTTCGGAGAGTGCTCCTTGATCTCGTGTTCTATTTTGTAGAGCCTCTCGATGAGAACAAGAATTTCCTTGGCTGTGCCCTGGACCGTTTTCTTGGAGGTTATCTTTTGGACCTCTTTGAACTTGCGGCGGATGTGGACCATGCAGCCGACATGGGTGATGCCGTCCGACGCCCCAAGGGCCTGATAGCCGATATATCCGTCCGTCTGGATATAGCCGGTATAATTGCCGAGATAATTCTTTGGAATCCTGGAGGCCCTGGAGGGCTCGTAACGGAAGACCACGGTCGGACGATCGGGATCCCCTCCCCGGAAGAGCCACAGATATGATTTGGACGTATTGGATCTTCCGGGTTCCGAGAGAACCTGTAAGGTGGTATCGTCCATGTTGATGACCGGCCCGGAGCGGATCTCTTTTTGGAAAAGACCCAGAAGTGGCGGAAACGCATGGGCGATGTGCAGAGCCCAGGCCGACATGCAGTTTCTGGACATGTCGACGCCCAGACGGGCAAATTGCTTGTTCTGCCGATAGAAGGGAATGGCATCGACGAGCTTTGCGGCCATGATCTGGGCCAGAAGTCCCGGAGTGGCCAAGCCCTTGGGGATGATCTGGGGAGGAACGGAAGCGATGTGGACGACCGGAGAGCCTTCCTGTCCGTCGCAGGCCGGGCAGGCATATTTGAACCGGACATGACGCTCAACCCGCATAGTGGCCGGGACGTAGTCGAGCTTTTCACAGACCTCTTCCCCGATGCGTTTGAGGCAGGCCCCGCAGGAGCAGACCTTTTCCTCTTCAGACAGGTCGTGAACGACATCAATCCGGGGAAGGTTCTCGGGCAAGGGCCTGCGGCCACGCTTTACCCGGGTGTAGGTCTTGACCTCCTCGGTGGGAGGCTCTTCCTGAACTGTAGGTTCCGGGGCCTCAACTCTTTCGATGGGCAATGGCAGTGTGTAGTTTGAAAGAAGCTTTTTCGACTTCTCCGATTTGGGGCAAAAAAGAGCCGACTGGAGCAAATCGATGCGCTGCTGGAGCCATTGGGTTTGCTGGTAGTAGTCCCAGGCCAGATTCTTGAGTTGGGCCACGTCGTCGGGCAGGTTCTCGATGCTCGTCATGGGCTTATTTATAGATTAACTTCTTGAAAT
>RZZR01000030.1 GCA_009929795.1 Deltaproteobacteria bacterium
CCATGAAGTACTGGAGACCAGCCTTGATGTTCAGGCCCATGAGGGCTTCCAGGGTGAAGTCGATGTAGGCTTCCAGAGTTTCGATCTGGGCCTTGCGGGCACCGGTGGCGGCGCCGGCGGCGGGATCGCCCCAATGGAACGTGCCGACCTCAACGGCGTACACGCCTTTGAGGTTCTCGTTGGCGATGAAGTCGAACCACAAGCGGGCCCTTTCCTGAGCGGTGAAGGACTCCTGGGAGACGTCGTTGTCGAAATTCAGGCTGGTACCGGCGTTGTGCCACCAGCTAAACTGGGTTTTGAACTGTCCGCGAGCGTTCAGCTCGACAGCCGAGGCCGGAAGCACACTGGCGAAGACGAAGGCAGCGGCGATGGCCAGAAGCAGAATGCGTTTCATGGTTAATCTTCCTCCTTTTGCGTTGTGAAAAGCCCGATACCGAAACACGATATGGAAGGACTTCTATCGGGGTGCCGGGCAAAGGTCAAGGGTTTTTCGTCGAAGAATTGACGAAAGTAGAAATTTTTTTACCGTACAAATTTTTGTCCCTCACTCGCCCAGGGCGGACGGTCCCTTGTCCTTGCTGTCCAGGGTATAGGTCAGGACCATGGTCTTGTCGGACTTGAGCCCGGTGATGCCCGGATGGAGGCGGACCAGGACGCAGAGCTCGTCGGCCCCGTCATTGTTCATGTCGGCCAGGACATAGTCGCATATGGCTCCCCGGATGACCTGGGTCTTCCAGAAGATGTTCAGGCCGATGCCGTCCCAGTAGAGGCTTCGGATCTCCCCTTGGGGAAAGTTCCGGTAGCTCTGGAAAAATTGGGCAGCCACGGACATGTTCTTGTTGACGATGAGCTCGAAGCGTCCGTCGCCGTCCACGTCGGCCGGAATGAGCCGGGTGGGGATGTAGTACATGTTGGGTGGGATATCGGCCCTTCTGGAACGCTGGGTTCCGGGTATGTTGCTATATTCGGCAAGGCCGATGGAAGACCCGGCATAAACGTCGGAGGTCACGGCCTGGGGGGCCATCCCCGAGGTGAAGACCCGGAGATGGTCGTTCTTGTCCGCGACGACGACCTTGTAATCAGTGCCGTCGCCTTGGGGCAGAAAGGCAAAATTGAAGACATTGGCCTCGGCGGGCAGTCGAAGGCCTCCGCCGAGTTCGTAATTTCCGCCTATGCGGACCAGTTCGTGGATTCCTGAAGAGAAAATGCGGCGCATTTCCCGCTTTTGTCCGATGAGGGTGGGCATGTAGGTCGGAGGCAGCCGAACCATGTTCAAATAGTAGGGGAGGCGGTCGTCGACGACCTTGAATTTCCCGTCGACAAAGTTGCAGACAAAGGATCTCAGGCTTTCCTCCATGAGAGACGAGACGAAGATTTCGGCCAGTCCGTCCCGGTTCAGGTCCATGGCGTTGACGTTTAGAAATTGTTCGCGCAGGGATCGCTGGAAGGTGTCCAGAAGCTGGAGTCCGTCGGGCCGCCAGCGATAGGCGTGCAAGGCGTTGTCCTGCATGATGACGACCTCGTTGGTGCCGTCTCCGTCTAGGTCGGCCACGGCCAGTCCGATGCCGGCGAAGGACAGGGTCTGACTTCGCCAGCGGCCCGGCGAGTCGGGCGAGCTCTCGTACCTGAATTGGGGGTTGAGGTAGAATTCCTGGCCGCCGGTCTCGTTGTAGGTGAACTCGGGGTTGACCCTGAGGACCTTTTCGGTTTCTTGGGCCGGGGCGGGTTCCTCGGGCCGTTTGAAGAGTGTGTCGTTGACGGTCTTGGCCATGTCTTCCAGGGCCGGGATGAGGCCGTCCAGATCGGTCTGGCGGGTTTGGGTGAACATGTTTCCGTCCTCGCCCAGGACATGGAGGTTCAGGTCACAACTCTGGCCGACGATGGCAGCCGTGCCGAAGACCAGATAGTCGATTCCGAGGTTTGACCTGACCTGTCCGGCCTGGCCGGGATCGGCGATGGGATCCATGGCCTGGACCTCGGCAGCGGCCTCGGCCCGGGGCTCAAGTCTCCCCTTCCAGTTCAGGCGGGAGGTGAGCATTGAGGGAATGGCCTTTTGGAGATAGATGAACTGGGACGGGCCCTGAATCTCGACGGGGGCGACGGCAAAGGTCTTGACCTCCTCCCCCCGGGCCTGAAAAGGAAAGATGGTCGCGATTGCGAGGAGCCACAGGCAAACATATCTCGCTGGGAACATGGGGTGTCCTCCTGAAGGCGTTGGATGCATTATTGGGTAATTGCCCCCATGACTCGGGGCCAACCTGTTTTCAATGGCATTGGCGGGCTTGTCAACCAGCACCGGAAAGCCATGACGCGATGAGCAAGGAGATGCAATGAATCGACGGCAGTTTTTCAGACGGTCCCTCCAGACCCTGGGGGTCTCGGACCCCTTGCCCGGCAAGGGGGCCAAGGACTCGGATTATTTGGACGGCCGAAAGGCCATGAGGCGGGGCGAGCAGAAAGAGGCCCTGGTTCTTTTGAACAGGGCGGCTGCAAATCATCCGGAAGATGCCGACTGTCAGAGAGCCCTTGGGCAATGCCTGTATCGGCTTCAGCGATGGGCCGAGGCCAGGGCGACCTTTGAACAGGCCCGGAATCTGGATGCCGAGGCCCAGGACCTCATCCTCCATATCGGCCTGACCATGGCCCGGGAGGAACGTTTGGACGAGGCCATGGCCTGCTGGGCGGAGTTCAACGACCCATCGGCCGTTCTCATTCGACGGGAGATTAATCTCGATAGCGCCCTGATGGATGCCGGACATCCTCCGAGCGGAGAAGAGGCCGCCCAAGGTATGGAGGAGGCCATGAAGGGATGCGGTTTATTTTGATGGGTAGCCTCCCGAGCAGTTGACCCGGACCGCATTGAATTGTCCCGTTGGGGCTCAAGATGGGGTTCAGCCCATGAGCGCGGCCATCTCGTCGCAGCAATGGGCGGCCAGGGGCAGGCTGGAGGTTAAGGCAGGGGACACGGCGTTCAGGATGTGGTAGGATCGGTCGTCCCCTTTGGAGAGAAAATCCATGACCAGCCGCCCTGAGTTTATGTCCACCATCTGGGCCCGGATACCGGGCCGCCCCCAATGGGTGAACATCCCAGGAGCAATGCCTTCCACCAGGGCTCCGGCCTGGGCCGTCAGGCAGGCCCGATCAGCCTTCATCAATTCGCCCGCGGCCAGACGCAGATAGCGGCGGCCGTTCTTGGCCAGCATGAGCATTCCGAGCCTCGTGGTCCTGGCCAAGTCCCGGCAATCGAAGTTTTCCAGAATCGAATACTGCTCGGTCCACAGGCAGGGCAAGGCCGTGGGTCCGATCTTGACCCGGCCCTTTACCGTGGTCGTGAAATGGGCTCCGAGAAATGGAAGGCGGAGGTCGGGCACCGGATAAACGTGGACGCGAAGTACCGGGGCTGAATCGTTGCCGTAGAGGTAGAGGCCTTTGAAGGGAAAGACGGCCAGACCTTGTCCGAAGCCGAAGGCCCTGGCCACCTGGTCGGCCTGGAGGCCGGCGGCATTGACCGTATACCCGGGCTGAACGATTCCGGCCGAGGTTTCGATGGCGGTTTTTTTTCGGCCGAGGAATCTGGCTCCGAGTACCACGCGGATGCCCAGAAGGCGGGCATCTCGGGCCAGAGAGGCCATGAGAGCCAAGGGGTCGATGCTGGAGGTGGTCGGCGACCAGAGGGCCCGGCCGCAGGTCCGGACCCGGGGCTCGATGGACCTGGCCTCGTATTCAGAGATCATTTGGAGGGGGACCATGTTGGCCCGGCCCCGTTCGAAGAGGAGGCAAATACCCTCCTGCTCGGCCTCGTTCCTGGCCAAGACAAGCTTGCCGCAGGGGTTGATGGGCAGACCCCGATCCAGACAATAGGCGGTCAGGGCCTCGTTGCCGACCCGGCAAAGGCGGGCCTTGAGGGTGTCGGCCGAATAGTAGAATCCGGCATGAAGGACGCCGCTGTTGCGGCCGCTGGCGTGGGCCGCCAGGCAGTTCTCCTTGTCCAGGATCGTTATCCGACAGTCGGGGTGGCGTCGGGCCAGTTCCAGGGCGACGGTCAGGCCGACTATTCCGGCCCCGACAACCAGGAAGTCAGTGGTTTCCGGGAGTTCCGAGAGGTTCACGATTGCCATCGTCCGGAGACTAGACTAGGTGATCTGGGGCGGCAAGGACGGTGTTGGCGGTTGTTTTCGATGAGCCCGGGGGCGGGTTATCCAAGGAGGAATATATGGCCAGGATTGCCTGGATCGGGACGGGGATCATGGGGGCGTCCATGTGCGGCCATCTCATGGCTGCTGGACACGAGGCGCGCATCTTCAACCGGACGAGATCCAGGGCGGCGGACCTGGAACGGGCTGGAGCCCGCTGGTGCGAATCTCCGGCCGAGGCGGCGCAGGGGGCCGAGTTCGTTTTCACCATGGTCGGCCTTCCCTCGGACGTGGACGACGTCGTGCTCGGACCCGATGGGGTTTTGGAGTCCATGGAGGCGGGAGGCATCTTCATTGACATGACCACCTCCAGCCCGGATCTGGCCGCGCACATTTACGAGAAGGCCGCGGCCAAGGACGTGTCCGGGCTCGACGCCCCGGTTTCGGGCGGCGACGTTGGAGCCCGGGAGGCCACTCTGGCCATCATGGTCGGCGGAGAACGACGGGCCTTTGACCGGGCTCTTCCCCTATTCGAGCTCATGGGTAAAACCGTCGTTCACATGGGCGGACCGGGAGCCGGTCAGCACACCAAGATGAGCAATCAGATCCTGATAGCCTCGACCATGATCGGGGTTGTGGAGTCTCTCCTGTACGCCTCCAAGGCCGGGCTGGACCGGGATCTGGTTGTCGACGTCATCGGCCGGGGTGCGGCGGCCTCTTGGTCCCTGAACACCCTGGGCCGGAGGATCACGTCCGAAGACTTTTCCTCGGGTTTTCTGATCAGGCATTTCATCAAGGACATGGGCCTGGCCCTTGACGAGGCCCGGCGCATGGGCTTGGCCCTGCCCGGCTTGGCCCTGGTCCATCAATTTTATATGGCGGCCAGTGCCATGGGCATGGACAACCTCTGTACCCAGGCCCTGTACACGGTTTGCGAACGGCTGAACGGCCGGGTCTGATGTCTTCCCGAAACGGAGTTTCCGCCGATGTCCCCAATCGGATGGATAAGGCCGGTCCTCCCTTCGGTGCCTGTCTTGGACCTTTGACTGTTCTGGCCGGGCTGTTTTTCCTCAATTTCAGCGCCCGGCTTCTGCTCGGTCCGCTGCTTTTGCCCATCCAGGCCGATCTGGACATTCCCCTGGCCCGGGTCGGATGGTTTTTCCTGGCCGTATCCTGGGGGTACAGCGCGGGCATCCTCCTCTCCAGTCAGGCGGCCCATCTATTGACCCACCAGCGAAACATCGCCTGTTCCATGATCGGCCTGGGGGCGAGCATGCTCTGGGCCGGATTTGCCCAGGGGCCTCTGGGCCTTGGCGCGTCCCTCATCGGCCTTGGGCTGGCTGCCGGGCTGTATCTGCCCTCGGGCGTCGGAAGCATCACTGACTTCGTTCCATCCCGACATCTGGGAAAGGCCTTTGCCCTGCACGAGTGCGCTCCGAGCCTGGCCTTCATCGTGGCCCCGCTTATGGCCGAATTCTTCCTAACCTGGGGCGGATGGCGTCAGGCTTTTCAGGGGCTGGGCCTGCTCAGCCTGGTGTCGGGAGGCTGGTATTGGTTCCGGGGACGGGCTGGAAGATTTCCAGGCCGTGGTATGTCCTGGGACCGGATCATGCATCTGATTCGCAATCCGTCCTTTCTATTAGTGGCCCTTGGCTTTTCCCTGGCCATCGGGGCCGAGATCGGGGTCTTTCATCTGACTTCGGTCTATTTGGTCCGGGATCACGGACTGAGCAGAAGCGACGCCAATCTTTTTCTGGGGATTTCCCGGGTGGCCTGTCTTCTGGTGACCTTTTGGGCTGGCTGGTTCGTGGACCGTTTCGGTCTCAAGCCGGCCTTCGGCCTGTCTTTCGGCTTGGCCGGACTGGCCACCATCGGGATCGGATCTGGGTCCTTCGCCTTGGCCGGTTTTTTTCTCTTCATTCAGCCGGTGCTGACCATCAGTTTTTTCCCGGCGGGTTTTTCGGCCCTGGCCCGATTAGCTCCGGAAGGAGCCATGGATCTGGCCGTGGCCCTGGCCGTGGCCATCGCCTCGGCCGTAGGGATCGGGGCCATCCCAGCCGCCCTGGCCTGGGTGGGGGACCATTTTGGACTCTGGACGGCCTTCATGGGCATGGGAGCGGTCATGCTTGTATTTCTTCCTCTTCTGCTTAGGGCCAGATTGTAAGGCCTGGCCGTCAGGGTTGCCTTGGGTCCTGTTTGCCCCTATATCCTTTCGCAAACAGGAGAGCGATCATGAGCGTGGTGGCTGAATTCTCGATCTTTCCCATCGGCCGGGACGTGGGCGTGGCCCCGTATGTGGCCCGGGTGCTGAAGATTATTCGGAAAAGCGACCTGGATTACGAACTGAATCCCATGGGCACTTGCATGGAAGGCGAACTCGACCGGATTCTGGCCGTGGTCGCCGAGTGTTTTCGCGATCTGGAGACCGATTGCGATCGGGTTTACGGGACCTTGAAGATCGACAGCCGTCGGGACGGTTCGGGGCGACTGAAAGGCAAGGTTTCAACCGTTCAACAACTCATGGACAACGAGGAGGGGGAGTGAGCAGACCGCAGGCGGCTGATGTCTGGCGGGACGTGGAGCGGGTTCGATCGGTCAACCCGCTGATCTTCAACATCACCAACTACGTGGTGACCAACACCACGGCCAACGCCCTGCTGGCCTTGGGAGCATCCCCGGCAATGGCCGAGTCGCCCCTGGAGACGGCCGAACTTGCCGGATTGGCCTCGGCCTTGGTGCTCAACATCGGCACGCCGACCTCGGACATGCGCGAGGGCATGTTCCGGGCCCTGCATATCGCCAACGACCGGGGTATTCCCGTGGTTCTGGACCCGGTGGCCGCAGGGGTGACCCGGCTGCGGATGGAACTCTGCCGGAGATTTTTGACCGAGCATCGCATCGAGATTGTTCGGGGGAACGCCTCGGAGATCATGGCTCTGGCCGGGGAGAATGCCGTGCCCAAGGGGGCTGACAGCGCCAACACGACCGACGAGGCCAGAGAGGCGGCATTAGGCTTGGCTCGGACGCATGGTTGCGTGGTCTGCGTGTCCGGGAGCGAAGATATTGTCACCGACGGAACGGTCGAGATACGGGTTGCCAACGGAAATCCGATGATGACCAGGGTCACCGGCCTTGGGTGCACGGCCACGGCCCTGGTCGGGGCGTTCGCCGCCATCAACGACGACCACGTCCAGGCCTGCGCCCACGCCATGACAGTTATGGGTGTGGCCGGGGAACTGGCCGCGGCCGTGTCGCCGGGACCGGGTTCCCTGCAGATGCACTTTTATGACCGGCTCTACAGCCTGAACGCCGATGAATTGGTCCGATTGGTCCGTTGACGGTCCCTTTATGAACCGCCTGCCTGCCGATTTTCGACTCTATCTGGTCACGGACCGTCCCCTATGCCTGGGCCGGGACCTTTTGGACATTGTCCGGAGGGCCGTGGCAGGAGGGGCCAAAATGGTCCAGCTTCGGGAAAAATCCCTGTCCACCCGCGAATTCGTGGATCTGGCCAGGGCCGTGAAGTTGATTCTGGCTGGAACCGGGGTGCCATTGATCGTCAACGACCGGGTGGACGTGGCTTTGGCCTCGGAGGCCGATGGGGTTCACGTGGGACAATCCGATATGGATGTGGCCGATGTCAGGGCCCTGGTCGGCCCCAAGGCCATTGTCGGCCTGTCTGTGGAGAGAATGGACCAGGTCCTGGAGGTCCGTGATCTCAACGTCGACTATCTCGGAGTCGGGCCGGTTCTGCCTACGGCGACCAAGGCCGACGCCTGCCCGGCCTGGGGCTTTGACGGGTTGGCCCGGGCCTGCGCCGCCGCCAAGTTGCCGGTGGTGGCCATCGGGTCCATGGGGGCCGAAACAGCGGCCAAGGCCAGGATGGCCGGAGCCAAGGGAGTGGCCGTGGTCTCGGCCATCTGCTCGGCCTCGGATCCGGCCAAGGCCGCGGCCCGGATTCTCGAGGCCTGGAGCGGGCCCGATTTGGCATGACCGGCTCCGGGCGGATGTGGCCGCATGGATTCATCGTCCGGGATCCGTTCCTATGGCTTTTGATGGCGGCCGGCCTCATCGGCATTGCGTTACCGACTCCTGTCCATCCTGTGCCGGTGGCCGCCTTGGCGGCATGGGCCCTGGCCGAAGAGCTGATCTTTCGCTTTGGCCTGCAGGAAGGCCTGCGGCGCTGGCTCAAGGATGCCGGGCTCGGTCCGTTGACCTTGGCCAATGTCGTGACCTCGGCGGTGTTTGCCGGAGTCCATTTCGTTCATCATCCCCCGGTCTGGGCCGTAGCGACGTTTGTCCCATCCCTGGCCTTCGGCCTGGCCTGGGATCGGTATCGAAGACTGTGGCCCTGCTGGGTTCTGCATTTTTTTTACAACCTAATGTATTTTCACAGGATTTGATCTGATCATGCATAGATTTCGGATTGGCGGACCCGTCATCCTGCTCCTCAGCCTGATCGCGTTGGCGATGTCGATCGGTTGCGGTGCGGCCAGAAAGGCCTCTCCGCCCGAGGACCGGAATGCCCGGGGTGCGTTGGACGATGGCCTGCGGGCTTTGGAGTCGGGCCAGACGGACTCGGCCTTGGCCTTGTTCACTGAGGCCTTGGATCTCGAACCGACCCTGGCCGAGGCCCACTACAACCGGGGTCTGTGCCGGCAGAAGCGAAACGAGCAGGTGCTGGCCGTCTTGGACTACACCGAGGCCATCCGTCTTCGCCCCGATTTCTCGGAGGCACTGAATAACCGAGGCGCTGCCCGGTTCGAGATCGGAGAGGTCGACCTGGCCCGGGACGACTGGGAGGCGGTCCTGGCCCTCCATCCTGATTCGGCCCAGGTTCATTTCAATCTCGGGAGGTACTACGCCGAAAAGAGACAGTGGAATCGGGCCGTGATCCAGTACGGCGAGGCCCTAGCCCAGGTTTCTGAGTTTCCCCGGGCTCTGAACGGCAGGGGCATTGCCCTTCTTCGGGCCGGGCGGCCCGAAGAGGCCCTTGAAGATCTGAATAGGGCCGTGGGTATGGACCCGAGCCGTTCCCTGTATCTATACAACCGCGGCGTGGTCCACGAGGCCCTGGACGAGTACGCGGAAGCCCTCAGCGACTACACCCGGGCCGTGGAACTCGATCCCTCCCTGGGCCCTGCCTATCTCAACAGAGGACTTTTGTATCAGCGTTTGGGCAGCAAGGATCTGGGATGTATGGATCTCGGCCAGGCCTGTGAACTGGGCCTCTGCGACCGGTACCGTCAGATGCAGCGCATGAGCGAATGCCCGTAACGACTATGGGTGCCTCGTTTCTGGACAGCCTGTCGACATCCGGACCCTGGCCCTGGCTGGCCCGGCATCCCAGGGCGACCCGGATCGGCCTGAACCTCTCGATCCTGGCCGCCCTTGCGGCTTTGGTGAGCTTGGTGGGCATGGATTTTCTGGGTGAACGGTGGCAGGCCGAGGCCTACCTGTTGACCCCGAAGGTCACCGTGGCAACTCCGGCCCCGTCTTCCCAGTCGTCCAAGCAACATGGCCTGGACCGCTACGCGCCCATCGCGGCTCGAAATCTGTTCGGCACGATCCGTGAAAAGGAGGCTGTCCCGGAACCTGAGCAGATCCTGTCCAAGATGCCTTTGGCCAGCCTGAACCTGGAGCTTCTGGGCACGGTGGTCGGAACGGACGAGGCTCTGAACACGGCCATAATTCTGGACAAGACCAGCCGGACCGAGGATCTCTACCGGGTGGGGGACAGGGTCAAGGAGGCCGAGGTCAGAAGGATTCTGAGGACCAACGTGGTTCTCCGGACCGGGGATCGGGACGTGGTTTTGTCCATGGATCCCGAACAGCTGGCCAAGTCCCAGGCGTCAAGACCCGATGAAGGCGCCTCGGGCAAGGTCATGATCCTGGAGCGGGCCCGGATTGAGGAATCCCTGAACAATTTGCCGGCCCTGATGCGCGACGCCCGCATCGTTCCCTACATGGAAGCCGGGCAGCTTGCCGGATACCGGCTGTCCAACATCAGGCCGGGCAGCGTGTACCAACAATTGGGTCTGGTGAACAACGACGTGGTCATGTCCGTCAACGACCGGACCTTGACCGGGCCGGACCAGCTCGTCTCTCTTTACGAGGAGATGACGACGTCCGGAGGGGGAGGGGTGGACCTGCGTGTCCGCCGGGGAACCCAGTACGAGACCTTGCGTTACGAAATTCAATAACATCGGACTATGAGCGTCATGAAACTCTCTCGCACGATTTTGGCCTTGGGCCTCGTTTTGGGACTTCTGGCCGGACCGATTCAGGCCCTGTCCCAGGAGGCCTCGGTGGACAGGTCCATCACCATGGACTTCAACGAGGTGAACATCCAGGTGTTCATCAAGTTCATCAGTGAACTGACGGGCACGAATTTCGTGGTCGACGAGAAGGTCCGGGGCAAGGTCACAGTGCTTTCCCCGACAGGAATTTCCGTGAACGAGGCATACAGGGTCTTCGAATCGGTCCTGGAGGTCAACGGGTTCGCGGCCGTGCCATCGGGAGAGGTGACCAAGATCGTTCCTTCGGTTCGGGCCAGACAAGAGAACATCGCCACCTTGACCAGACCGGAGATCGTTCCCAGACCCGGGGACACCTTCGTGACCCAGATCATCCCCCTGAACTACGCGGACGCCGAAGAGGTCCGCAAGATTCTCATTCCCATCGTCTCCAAGGAGGGGATCCTGGTGGCCTACGGTCCGACCAGAACGCTCATCCTGACCGATTACCGGGCCAACATCCAGCGGGTAATCGAGATTGTGAACGAGTTGGACGTGGCCCAGGGGCATTTGCAGATGGTGGTTGTCCGCCTGAAGCACGCCTCGGCCGAACGCTTGGCCGGATCTCTGGGCCGATTGGCCCAGGAGCAGGCAACCCAGGCCCCGGCCGAGGGCTCGATCCGGGGCGGGAAGCTCAAGATCGTGCCCGACGAGCGGCTAAACGCTCTGATCATCCTGGCCTCTGATTCGGAGATGGCCCGGGCACTGAAGCTCGTCGGCGAACTGGACCAGCCGACGCCCAAGGGCAAGGGCACCATTCATGTGGTCAAGCTTGAAAACGCCCTGGCCGAGAACCTTGCCAAGGTCGTGGCCGGGCTTCCCACAGGCGGAGATCCCGCCCAGGGCCAGCAGGCCGGGGTGATCTCCCGGGACGTGAAGGTCGTGGCCGACAAGGACTCCAACAGCCTGGTCATCACCGCCCAGCCCGACGAGTTCGAGGCCTTGAAGGAGGTCATCGCCCAACTGGACAGCCCCCGGGAACAGGTCTTCATCGAGACCTCCATCCTGGAGGTCAGCACGGACGCCTCCTTTAACCTGGGTGTCCAGTGGCAGGGGGGGGCCAAGGCCGGCCCGAGCGGGGACGAGAGCCTGTTCTTCGGCACCAGCAACGGGCTTATCGGCACGAGCATGGATCAGCTCACGACCAAGCTGGCGGCCAACCCGGACGGCCTGTCCCTGGGAGTTTTGTCCCTTCCCTTTCTCTATGGAGGGAAGAAGTACTTCAATCTCGGAGCCTTCCTGCACGCGGCCAAATCGGACGACAACGTGAACATCATCTCCACGCCCCAGTTAATGACCCTGGAAAACGCCGACGCCAAGGTCATCGTCGGCGAGAACCGGGCCTTCACCACCCGTCAGGACAAGACCACGGACAACACGGCCTATAGCAACTACGAGTACAAGGACGTGGGCGTGACCTTGAAGGTCACCCCGTTCATCAACGCCCAGGGTTCGGTGAAGATGATGATCTACCAGGAGGTCAGCCGGGTCGAGGGCAATTCCCTGGAGGGAACCATCACCCCGGTGACCAAGAAGCGGGTGGCCGAGACCACGGTGGAGGTCAAGGACGGGGAGACGGTGGTCATCGCCGGGCTCATCGAGGACGCCTCCGGGACCAACGTGACCGGAATTCCTGGTCTCATGGACATCCCCCTTTTGGGCTGGATGTTCAAGGTCGAGCGGGAAAAGACGTCCAAGAAGAACCTGCTGGTGTTTTTGACTCCCCACGTGGTTCGAAATCCGGAGGATGCCCGGTCCCTCTATCACCAGAAAGCCCGGTACATGGAGCGCCTGCGCTACAATACGGACGGCAGGGCCATGCCCCTGGACGAGGCCCCGTTCGTCGCCGGGCCGGTGGCCGCCACGACATGATCGGCATTGATCTGGGGGCCGATCTGCTCCGGGCCGGACGGGTGACCGAAGCCGATCTGGACGAAGCCCGGGCCGCGATCAACGGCGGTTCCCTGGCCGAGGCCCTGGTTCGGCTGAACAAGGTCCGGGAGGAGGAGATTCTCGGGCTCTACGGCCGCGAGATGGGCCTGGAAGTCAGATCCGAGATCGCCGACCAGAGCCTGGATTTCGAGCTGGTCAAGCGGGTTCCCATTCAGTACGCTAGGCGAAACTCGGTCTTTCCTTTGACATTGACGGAAGATCGTCTTGAAGTGGCCGTGTCCGACGCCGGCCGTCTGGACATCCTCTCCGATCTCCGCCTGCTTTACGGAGCCCCGTCCATCGTGCCGGTCCTGGTCCCCAAGCGGGCCATCCAATCGGCCATCAACAGGGCCTACGGCCAGGGCGGGGACGACGACACCTCGGAGATCATCCAGGATCTCGACCAGCGAGACGAGGAAGTTCTTTCGGGCCTGGAGAACGAAGGCGGGGCCGACCTCCTGGATGAGACCAGCGACGCTCCGGTCATCAAGCTGGTCAACCACATTCTGTCCCAGGCGGTGAAGGCCCACGCCAGCGACATCCATGTGGAGCCGTTCCCTCACGAGCTTCGGATCCGCTTTCGTCTGGACGGCGTGCTGCACAATAAAATCTCCCTGTCCCGCCGCCTGCATTCCGCCGTGGTCTCCCGGATCAAGATCATGGCCAAGCTGAACATCGCCGAGAAGCGGCTTCCCCAGGACGGCCGCATCGAGATCAAGATCGGCGAGCGCCAAGTGGATCTTCGGGTTTCGACCATCCCGACCGGATTCGGGGAACGGGTGGTGCTCAGACTTTTGGAAAAGGGCATGCGGCTTTTGAAGCTGAACGAGATCGGTCTGGGCGAGGATCAGCTTGAGGCCATGGGTCGGCTGATCACCATTTCCCACGGCATCGTCCTGGTCACGGGGCCGACCGGGAGCGGCAAGACCACCACTCTGTACGCGGCCCTGAACGAGATCAACTCCCCGGACAAGAACATCCTGACCATCGAGGATCCCATTGAGTACCAGCTGGACGGGATCGGCCAGATGCAGGCCAATTCGAAGATCGGGCTGACGTTTGCCCGGGGGCTTCGGGCCATGGTCCGCCAGGATCCGGACGTCATCCTGATCGGCGAGATCCGGGACCTGGAGACGGCCGAGATCGCCATCCAGGCCGCCCTGACCGGCCATCTGGTCTTTTCCACCCTGCACACCAACGATTCGGCCAGCGCCGTGACCCGGCTCATCGACATGGGCATAGAGCCCTTCCTGGTTTCTTCCTCGGTCCGGGCCATCATTGCTCAGCGCCTCGTGCGCCGGGTCTGCTCGACCTGCCGGGAACCCTACACCCCCCGGCCTGAACAGCTCGGGGAGTGGGGGCTCGATCAGGCCGGGGGATTTTTCCACCGAGCCCATGGGTGTCCCGAATGTCTGGAAACCGGATACCGGGGAAGGACAGGCATCTACGAGTTTTTGCCCGTGGGCGAGGAGATCGCGAACATGATTCTCAAGACCTCGGATGCGAATCAGATCAGGCGAAGGGCCTCGGAGCTCGGGATGCGGACCTTGCGGGAGGACGGGCTGCTCAAGGCCGCCCAGGGTCTGACCACGGTCAGTGAAATCCTTCGCGTGACCCAGGTCTGAGGGGACCATGGCTGTTTTCGAGTACAAGGCCCTGGACCGGGCTGGCAGGGAACTCAAGGGTATCGTCGAGGCCGACGGACCCGGGGCGGCCCGGCAGAAGCTTCGGGCCGAGGGGCTCTATCCATCGGAACTGGCCGAGGCCAGGGCCAGGGATCGGATAGAAGGTCGAGACCGGGGGCGTTTTCGGATTCTGTCCAGGAGAGTGAGCAGGATGGAGCTGGTTGCGGTGACTCGGCAACTGGCTACCTTGATTTCGGCCGGCCTGCCCCTGGTTACGTCCCTGAGTGGAGTCATCGAGCAGATGAATCCCTCGTACCTGCGGCTGGTCCTGGCCCAGGTCAAGGATCGGGTAAACAGCGGCAGCAGCTTGGCCGATGCTCTTGAAGAACACGGCCGGGTCTTCCCGCCAACCTATCCGGCCTTGGTTCGGGCCGGGGAGGCCTCAGGAACTCTGGAGGCGGTCATGGAGCAGCTGGCCGATTTCGAGGAGGCCCGCCTGGCCCTGGCCCGTCAGGTCCAATCGACATTGGCCTACCCGATTCTCATGCTCCTGACCGGTGTGGGCGTGGTCTTTTTCCTCATGGCATACGTCATACCCAAGCTGACCCAGATATTTCTCGACTATGGGCAGGCCTTGCCCCTACCTACGGTCATCCTCATCGGCGTCAGCGACTTTTTGCGGGGATACTGGCCGCTCATGATCCTGACCCTGGCCGGAGCCTTTGTCCTGTGGCGGATGGCCCTGAAGACCCCGGCCGGTAGAAGGCGCTGGGATGCTTTTCTCCTCAAGGCCCCTCTGTTCGGACCCATTGTCCGGCAGTCAGCCACGGCCCGGTTCGCCGGGACCTTGGGCACTCTGATTCGGAACGAGGTACCTCTGCTGACAGCCCTGGATATCGTCCGGAACGTGGTCAACAACACCTGCATGGCCGAGGCCCTGGACGAGGCCCGCCGTGAAATCACCGAGGGGGAGAGCATCGTCGTTCCCTTGAGGAGGCGTAGGGTTTTTCCGCCAACGGTCCTGCAGATGATCGCGGCCGGAGAGCAGAGCGGCACTCTGGACAGCATGCTTCTCAAATCGGCCGAGGTGGCCAGGGGAGAGGTCCGGACCCGGCTGGCCATTTTGACTTCTCTGCTGGAGCCGATGATGATCCTTGGTCTTGGCGGGGTGGTGGGGTTCGTCGTTCTGGCCACGCTTTTGCCCATTTTCAGCATGAGCCATCTGGTTCGGTAGGGCCGGGTCGTGGGCAGAGGTTTTCCTGAACTGAAGGGGTGCCCCTTCCAGACTTCTCCAGACCCGGAGCGGTTCTATCCCTCGGAGGTCCATGCCCGGGTTCTGGCCGGGGTGGTCCGGGCCATCCGAGACAGGGTAGGATTGGTGCTCGTTCTTGGGGCTATCGGCCGGGGCAAGACCATGATCTGCCGTCTGGTCCAGCGGGACCATGCCGATGAGTTCGTCATGGGCTATGTGGGTAATCCTTTTCTCGGCCCTCGGGAGCTGGGGATGGAGATTCTGAGGGAGTTCGGAGGGCGGCCGGGTAAAGGCGAGGTCCGGGAGGTTGTCCGGGCACTGGGCGACCGGCTCAGGGAACTGGAGTCCGAGGGCCGGACCGCTGTCCTGTTCATCGACGAGGCTCATCTCCTTTCGCCGGACGTCCTTGATTTTCTTCTGGTCCTGACCAATGTCCAGGCCCAGGGCAGGCATCTTCTGCAGGTGGTCCTCTCTGGCCAGCCCGAATTCCAGGAGACTTTGGCCCGCCCGAGGTTCGCCTCCCTGAACCAGAGGCTCGGAAACCGATTCGTGCTCACAGACCTGTCACTGGCCGAGACCGGACGGTATATTGGACACAGGCTGGGCCTGGCCGGGGCCCGGGGGGTGGAGTTTTTCACCCCGGGAGCCGTGCGGGCCGTCTGGCGGGCCAGTCGGGGAACACCCAGACTGATCAATCAGATCTGCGAGCACTCCTTGAGGCAAGCAACGAGGGACGGGATTCTTCCTGTCCGTCCCGCCCAGGTTCGGGCTCTGCTTGCCGACAAGACTTTTTCGGGGGTCCTGGGCGCAATTCCCCGGAGATCCAAGGCCCCTTGGCTGGTCGCTGGACTGGCCGCAATGGCCGTGTTTTTGGCCGTGGTTAGCCTGGAGGGTCCCGAGGTGCCGGGGCCGGACCATGAGGAACCATTGACATCTGAGTCCAAGAGCGATTCCATTGTTCCGACCGGAGAGGCGAGTTCGGATGCGGTCGAGGAGACGATTCCCGAGAAAGAGACTTTGGCCGGATCAGACCTCGACGCCAGACTGGACCGGGTTCTGGCTATCCTGGAATTGGAGGCCCTGGCCAGACAGTCGGCGGGTACGCAAAGCCCGCCAGGGCTTGACCAGGTAGAGGGAACATTTCCGGCCGAGTCTGAATCGGCGGCGGTTCTGGAGGACAATGCCCGTACGGAGTCCGCCGGGGAAGGCCCTGGAGGGGGGGATCGGGAATCCGGGGCGCAGACGGTCGTCCATCTGGAGCCGGGAGGGGAGAGCGAACCCGCCGCGGCGGTTGCGGAGCCGGGAATGCCCAGAGCCCAGGTCCGGGTGGATGCCATTGTCTGGCACGCCGAACCCGAGGGGCGTCTGGCGGTCATCGACCAAAATATCGTCCGCCAGGGCGACCGGATCGATGAATGGATCGTAGAGACGATTCTGACCGACCGGATCCTCCTGTCCCGGGGCGGCGAAATTTTCGAGGCCCGGAAGGACGGCCCGGCCTCGCCCTGAACGGCGAGAGCTTCGAACACGAGAACCAAGGAGAGGCAATGCTTGCAGAGATCAAAGCGATGGTCCGGGCCCGCAGGGAACGGACCGGGTCGGGATCCGGAGGCTTCACCCTGATTGAGATTTTGGTGGTTATTGTCATTCTCGGAGTTCTGGCCGGATTGATCGTGCCCAGGCTCATGGACGAGCCGGACAAGGCCAGGAGGGTCAAGGCCCGAATGCAGATGGAAAGCCTGGGAACGGCCCTTAAAAAGTACAAATTGGAGAACGGTGAATATCCGTCCACCGAGCAGGGGCTCCAGGCACTGGTGGAGAAGCCGGCCGTGGGCATCATTCCCCGCAATTACCCGGAGCGGGGGTACATTCCCAAGGTCCCTCTGGATCCGTGGGGCAACCCCTACGTGTACACAAGTCCGGGGAGCCATGACGAATTCGATATCGTCAGCTTCGGGGCCGACGGCGAAGAGGGCGGCGAGGGCAAAAATGCGGATGTCAAGAGCTGGGAGCCCGACGAATAGGGGCTTCACACTGCTGGAGCTTGTCATGGTCCTGGCGGTCATCGGTATCGGCCTGGGTCTGGTCGTTCCGGTCATCGGGGACGGTCTCTTCGGGGCCGGCGCTGACGGACAGGTCCGTCGGCTGCTGGCCATGGTCGGACAAGCCCGGGAGCAGGCCATGCTCGACGGCAAGATCTGGACGATCAGCATGGATGTCGGCCCAGTCGAGGATGATCCGGAGGGGCCTATGCGTGTCGAGCGGGAACTCGTGTTCCGGCCCAAGGGTGAGACGAGGGTCATCGGCGTCCACTGGCTTTCCACGGGCCAAGACCAGACCTCTGGCCGGGCGTCGATCACGTTTCGCCCCAACGGGTTGGTCGATCCGGTTCTCATTCATGTCGGCCCCTCCGAAGGAGAGGGAAAGACTGTCATGGTCCGGGCCTTCAATCCTAGGCCCAGGGTGGAGAACGGGTATATCCGTCCGTCGGTGCCCGATGCGGGGTGAACGATCCGGCTTCACACTGATGGAAGTCTTGGTGGCTTTGGCCGTCCTGGCCCTGGGCCTCACGGCGGTCATTCAGGCCGTGACCTCCAATCAGGACGCGGTGCTGACTGCCAGGGAAATGACCCTGGCCGGGACTCTGGCGGCTTCCAAGATGGATGAGATCGAGGCCGTCGGCCTGGACGAGTGGTTCCAGACCGGAGGGGATTTTGAAGTTTTTTGGCCGGGGTTTTCCTGGGAACTCGACCGGAAGAGCCACGATCTTGATGGTCTGCGTCTGGCTGTGCTGAGCGTCAGGTATCGGGGAAAGAATCTGGTCGATCTCGAGAGGGTTTTTCTTGCCGTTCCGTAGGGACCGCGCCGGGTTCACCCTCATGGAGGTCCTGGTGGCCATGGTCCTGGCGGCCATAATCGCGGCCAGCGTCTTTACCGTATTCGACCGGACTCTGGAGGTCGGCTCCGAGGTCGAGGGTTCGGGCAGGATTCTGCAGATGGTCCGGATGACACTTGACCGCCTGGCCGTAGATCTGCGGAGCCTGGCCCGGAATGAAGATCGAAAGACCAATGGCACTGGGGACGAGGACGCATTCCTTTTCCTGGGCGCCTCGCCGGAATCGGCTCTCGTACCCGATGACAACGGCACCGGGCTGGTTTTGATGAGTTTTCCGACTTGGTCCAGTCTGGACACCGCCCAGACCCTCGGCAGATGGCGTTTGAACAGGGTGTCCTACATCGTCCGAGCCTCGGCTGGGGCCGGATCCCTGGTCCGGCGCGAGGAGCCCTTCATGGACATGGAGTCATGCCAGGCCCCTGTCGAGGTGGAGGTGGCCGACGAGGTGACTGGGGTCCGTCTGATTTTTGTTGATCGAGAGGGGCGGGAAACGGACGCCTGGAACATGGATGGAGAAGGCCTCGATCCACCAGTCCTGGTCCGTTTCCAGCTGACCTGCCGGGCCGATAGCCTGGGCGAGTGGACCCTGGAGCGGAGCATCCTTCCCGGGTTTTCCGTAAATGGGCCGGAGAAGGGCGATGAGAACTGACCCTCAGGACGGGGCCATCCTGCTGTTCGTTCTTTTGGTGCTGGCCATGCTCGTACCCGTGGCCATTCTGTCCACCCGCACGGTCCAGGTGGATCTTTCCGGCTCGTCCAGGCTGCGAAACGGGGTCCAGGCCGAGTCCCTTGCCCTGTCGGGTATCCGCATGGTCCATTGGGCCCTGGCCCGGGATCTCGAAAAAGACACAGAGCGAGCCGTGTTCGTCGATCACGTGGGAGAGGACTGGGCCAGTTTTTTTGATTCCGAGGGCAGAGGGGCGGGAGGCTTCGAGACCGGCGAGGTGGCCGGGCGCATCGTTGACGAGCAGTCCAGGTTTCCGATCAACCGGCTTCTGGACGGCAACGGCACGGTCCGTCCGGAATATGAGCAGACCCTGCGCAACCTTCTGGAAGGGCCCCTGTTCGAGTTGGAACCCGAGGCAGCCGGGGAGCTGATCGCGTCCATCGCCGACTGGATGGACGATGACAGCGACCTTCGATCGGAGAACAGTGCCGAAGAGGAACAATACCGGGAGGCTGGTGTGATGTGCGGGCCCCGGAATGCGCCGTTTATGTCCCTTGATGAGCTTCGACTCGTTTATGGAATGACCGATGATGTGTTCAACGGCCGGGACGGGATGCCGGGATTAAAGGACCTCGTGACCACCGCCATATTCGACATGGTGAACATCAACTCGGCGGACATCTTTGTTTTGCAGGCCATGGCAAGGGATATCCCCCAGGATACGGCCCTGGAGGTGGCTAGAGCCATGGTCGCCTTTCGAGTTGACCCCTGGCATCATGATTTTCTCGACCGGGGTGACTGGTACCGCGAAGTGGCCGTGGACGGCGCCGGGTTCGTGTCTTTTCCCCTTGGCGGGACCTCGACTTCCCTTTTTCGGGCCGAGGTAGAGGGAAGGGTCGGAGGTGTCTCGAGACGGGCCCTAGGCCTGTTTTCTCGGGCGAACAGGTACGGAGAGGACGTCAGTGACGCTGACGTGGTCGAACTCGATCGGCTGGAACTGCAATAGGCGGAGGATATGGCGGAAACGATACTCGGTCTGCATTTGGCTCCGGAGTCCGTCCGCATGGTCTGGATGGAGCGGTCCGTGGGTCGTCTGGTTCGGGGAGGGACGGCTGAGATTTCTGGCGGATGGGGCCCGGAGGGCTTGAGTCCGGAAGTCGCCTCGGCCGTGGCCGAAGCTCTGGCCGGTCACGGTGTCGTGCCAGGCAGGGTGGCTCTGGTGCTCCCCGATCAGGCCGTATTCATTCGCGATTTGATTCTGCCTTTCGGGAATCCGGCCAAGGTCGGCAAGGTTCTCCCCCTTGAACTGGAAAGCCTGTTGCCTTGTCCGAGCCAGGATCTAGTCGTGGATTTTCAGATTTCGGGCAGGGTTTTTGGGCCGGAACGCGCCTATCGGGTACTGGCCGGAGCGGTGAACCGCGAGCGAATAACGACCACGGTCCAGACCCTGAAAAATTTCGGGCTGGAGCCGGACGTGGCCGATGCAGCCAGAAATGCCTGGCAGGCCCTACTCGGAGAGATCAGGGGGCCTGTCCCGGAACTCTACGTCCTTCTCGATCTGGGCCCTGACGGTCCGGTGGCTTATTTGGTCCGCAAAGGCCGGATCGAGGCCTCTCATTCCTTTCCCCTCGGGCCGACGAAACGATCCGAACAGGAATTTCATTCCCCGGAATCCATCGTCCATGGTCTGCGGCAGGCCGTTTTGGCCTTTGGAAGCGAAGCTGTCGAACGGATCGCCTTGGCCGGGGACGGTTCGGCTCGGGACGGTTTTGCCGCGGTCGTGGAGGCCGAAGCAGGGGTCGTGTGCCAGCCCCTGTTCGAATTGGTTCCTGCCGAATTGACGTTTGAGGGTCCCGAATCATTTGCCCGATGGGGCCTAGCCTGTGCCGGTGCCCTTCGTCTGGCCCGTTCAAGACGGGGATTCAACTTCCTTCGTGGCGATCTGGCCTCCTCTGGGAAGCGGGGGAGAAGCCGGAGACTGGTCATCCACGCGGCGGTAGCTCTGGCTGTGATTCTCGGATGCTTGGCCGGTTCCGTGCTTTGGCAGGAAATTCTACTTCAGCGCGATCTGAGTCATCTCGAGTTTGAGATGCGTCGGGTTGTCCGGCAGGTGGCTCCCGGAAGCGAGGATCGTCTTTTGCCTGCCCAATTCACGAGCGTGGTCAGGGATCGAGTCGGGGCGTTGAAGGCGGCGACCTCTCCTGGAGGGGGGCCGTCCCAGTCCATGTTGGAAATTTTGTTGGCTCTGAGCCGGGGGATTGGCCCTGAGGCTCGGGTTCGGATTCTTCAATTGAACATTGATCGGAGCCGTGTGCGGATCAGCGGCGACGCCGACGCTTTCGGAACGGTCGAGTCGGCCAAGGCCGGTTTGGAGTCCTCCGGATTTTTCCGAACCGTCAGGATTCAGGGGGTGACCTCTGCCCAGGACGGTCAGGGGGTGAGATTCAGCATGGAAATGGAGACGTCCGGATGACGCGGCAGGAACAACGAACTGCGCTTTGGGCGCTGGCCGTGGTAATCCTGGGCTTTGCCGTCTGGGAGTGGGCAATTTCACCTTGGCTGGCCCACAGGGACGGCGCGCTCCGCAAGAGGGGCGTGGCCCGGGAGCGGCTCATGGAGCTGGAGGCCCTGGCCACCGAGTATGAGGTGCTTCGGGGCTTGGTCGGAACCACGCTTTCGGACTCGGCGTCGGACGCGAATCTCTTCGGGTTGGTCGAATCGTTGTCCGCTTCCCAGGGCCTTCGTCAAAACCTCGAGTTCATGCGGCCGTCCCGCCGAAGTCTCGATGGAGGTGGCCAGGAAGAGACCGTTGAGATGCGTCTGGTCGGAATCGGCCTGGAACAGCTGGTTCCCCTGCTTCATAAAATCGAGAACGCACCGGGAGGGGTGTCGGTGGGCCGTTTGGCTGTCAGGGCCGTGCCCAGCCGCAATTTTCTTCTCGACGTGGATCTGCTCGTGACCGCTCAGGGATCCGGTGTGGCGAGATGACCTCGAATTCCACCAAGTCGGCTAAACAGAGTCTGCTCGGCGAGATCTGTCTGTATGTCGCATTTTTTGTCCTCAGCCTGGTCGTATTCTCCGTGGTTTTTTTTCCTGAGCGGGCGTTTCTGGATTGGGCCCTGACCCGTACGGAATCCGCTTTCGGCGTGGAGATTCAAGCCCAGGGCGCCTACCTTGTCTGGCCTTTGGCCGTCAAGGCCGATTCGGCTATTTTGATATTTGGCCGGGATCGGGAGCGGTTGGAGCTCGACAATCCTGTCTTCGGTTTGAATTTTTCAGCTCTGTTCCGAGGTCGACTCGGCCTCAAACTGCGAGCCGATACTCTTCCCGGTTGCCTTGATCTTCGGGTCGAAACCGGGCCGCCATGGAAATCCGATGATTGGTCCGCAGGATTGGAATGGACCGGATTGAGTTTGGCCCGCCTTCCGCGGGTATCCGCATTGGCTGGGAATCTCCAAGGCCAGACCAGCGGCCGAATGCAGGCCGTGTTCGACCCCTTTTCTCGCCGCGCAGGGCAGGGCGAAGGAGTCATTTTGATCAGTGACGGTGGGTTGGCCTTTTCCAATCCCATGGTCGGCGAGCTGAACATCTCCGGAGCGTCGGCCAGGGCCGATCTGACCTGGAACGCCACGGAAGTCGAAGTTCGACAAGCTATTTTTTCAGGCCCCGGATTCGACGGAAACCTGGTCGGCACGGCTTTTCCGAAAGAACCGCTGACCGCGTCCGTTTTGAACCTGACTGGAGAAGTCAAACTCGATCCAGATCGGCTCGGGGTGGCCATGAATCCAACCTTGGCCAGAATTCTCAAGAGTAGCGGTGGGTTTCCCTTCGCCATGCGGGGCAGTCTCGGGAATCCTGCGTTCAGCCTTCGTTGAGGGGATATGCAGTTTTGGATTTTTCCGCGATTTTTTGGGTTGACAACGGATGGGGTTTGAATAAAAAGGCACCTCACCACGCGGGGATGTAGCTCAGTTGGGAGAGCGCTTGAATGGCATTCAAGAGGTCGTGGGTTCGATTCCCTCCATCTCCACCAAGAAAATCAAGGGCTTACAGGTAAAAATCTGTAAGCCTTTTTTCTTTCTACATACAAAATTACATACATTTCCTGGGGCCAGGCCCCCAATCCAGCCCCCAATCCAGCCCAAATCCGGCCCAAATCCGGCCCGAATCCGGCCCGAATCCGGCCCGAATCCGGCCCGAATCCGGCCCGAATCGACCTTCCAAAATTCAATATAAAATCTGAAATTGATAGGAACTATTCCTAAAAAGATCCCCCCTACATACAAAAATTTGTATGTAGGGAGTGCCGACACCAACGCCCCGGTGGGCGGTTATCAATTTCCTCGACATCAATTATTGCCTTGAAGCTCCACCAATTCCCTGCCTTGTTCGATCCTCTCCCATCCCCCATTTGTCCATTCAGCCCATAATTCGTCCGACCATTTCTTGTCTTTTGGCGAAGCGGTTGGTAGTTAGCCCATGGTTTTTTGTACAAAAAATGAAATTTATTTTTTCAAAAAAATTATCCCGCGAACTCACGCGTTCGCAGGGCCGTGTTAGAAATTTCCAAAACATCATCCAGCAAAATTAATCCGACTTGAGGTGCCTGCCGTTGAACGAAAAAAATAATTCACCCCTAGATAAAGGCTCCCTGTCGAACCATCTTTGGGAATCGGCCAATATCCTTCGCGGACCTGTCGATGCTGCCGATTTTAAAACCTACATTTTCCCCTTGCTTTTTTTCAAACGAATCTCCGATGTCTATGACGAGGAATATTCTCAAGCCTTGGCTGAATCCGGTGGGGATGTGGAATTCGCCAATTTTCCCGAAAACCACCGATTCCAAATTCCAGATGGTTGCCATTGGCGAGATGCCCGAATCAAAAGCGTCAATATCGGACATGCTCTCCAAAATGCCATGCGCTGTATCGAAAAGGCCAACCCGGACACCCTCCACGGAATCTTTGGCGATGCCCAATGGACGAACAAGGATCGCCTCTCCGACTCCCTTCTCAAAGATTTGATCGAACATTTCTCATCCCTCGGCCTTGGTAACGAAAACTGTCGTGCCGATGTTCTCGGCCACGCCTACGAATATCTGATCAAAAAATTTGCCGACCTGACCAACAAGAAGGCCGGTGAATTTTATACCCCTCGCTCGGTTGTCTCTCTGATGGTTCGCATCCTTGCCCCAAAGGCAGGAGAATCAATTTACGATCCGGCTTGCGGGACCGGGGGGATGCTCCTTGAGACCCTGCACTACGTCAAAGAACATGGCGGGGACGAAAATCTCATGTTGGGGAAACTTTTCGGCCAGGAAAAAAACCTGACCACATCCTCCATCGCCAGGATGAATCTTTTCCTCCACGGCGCGGAAGATTTTCATATCGAACGAGGTGACACCCTTCGTTCTCCCGCCTTCTATCTAGGTGACAGCCTCGCGACATTCGATTGCGTCATAGCCAATCCACCCTTTTCCCTTGATAAATGGGGAGATGATGTTTGGGTCAACGATCCCTATGGACGAAACTTTGCCGGACTACCACCCGCCAAATCCGGGGATTTCGCTTGGGTACAGCACATGGTCAAATCAATGGCCCGGAAAACTGGCCGCATGGCCGTAGTGCTTCCTCATGGCGTCCTCTTTCGCATGTCCAAAGAGGGGATTATCCGTCGAAAACTTTTAGAGATGGACATTCTTGAGGCGGTGATCGGACTCGGCCAGAACATTTTTTATGGGACAGGACTCGCCCCTTGCGTTTTGGTCTTTCGTGAAAGCAAGCCCAAAAATCACCGTCAAAAAATTCTGTTCGTTGACGCGTCCAAAGAATTCAAATCTGGCCGCGCTCAAAATGAGCTTTTACCCGAGCATGTGGAAAAAATTCATCGCTGGTACGAGGAATATCAAGATGTCGAGGGTTTTTGCCGAGTGGTCCCGCTTGATGAAATTCGAGAGAACGATTTCAACTTGAATATCCCCCGTTACGTCGAGCCGGTGATTGAAGAAGAAGCACTTACCGTCGAACAGGCCATAGCCAACCTCAAAGAATCGCTCCAAAAAGCTTATGCCGCCGAGGACCGGTTGAAAGCGTTGCTCGAAAAAGAAGGGTTGATGGCATGAGCAACACATCAACCAGAGTCGAACGTGCGCAGAAACCACGGAAATGCCCCGAATGCGGGCAGGCCCCTCTGGCCAGCATCCTTTATGGGATGCCCGCCTTCAATAAGGAGTTAGAAAGAAAAATGAATGAAGGCAGGATCACGCTTGGCGGCTGCTGTATCAGAGATGACGATCCAGCGTGGGAATGCACCCACTGCGGGCTCAAGATTTTCCGGAGGCAGGTGCAATGATTTCCCAATCCCAACTTGAATCCTATCTCTGGGGC
>RZZR01000031.1 GCA_009929795.1 Deltaproteobacteria bacterium
GACGTCTGGTTCGACTCGGGCACGAGTTTCGCCGCTGTTCTCGAAGGTCGTCCCGAGTGCCGATTCCCGGCCGACCTTTACCTCGAAGGCACAGATCAGCACCGGGGATGGTTCCACAGTTCGCTCCTGGCCTCGGTAGGCAACCGGGGAACGGCCCCCTACCGGGCTGTCCTGACCCACGGTTTCGTCGTCGACGGCCAGGGCCGCAAAATGTCCAAGTCTGTAGGCAACGTCGTCGCTCCCCAGGAGATCATCAAGAAGTATGGGGCTGAAATCCTCCGCCTCTGGGTGGCTTCGGAAAACTACCAGGAGGATGTCCGAATCTCCGACGAGATCATGGGCCGACTGGTGGACGCCTATCGCCGCATCCGCAACACTTTCCGCTTCATTCTCGGCAACATCTCGGACTTCGACCCCGAGGGCTCGGCCCTGACCGGCACGCACCTGCTTCCCCTGGACCGCTTCGCCCTGGACCTGGTCCAGTCCCGACACCGGACCATCCAGAAGGCCTATGAACGCTTCGAGTTCCACCGGGTTTTCCACACCCTCCACAATCTTTGCGTCACCGATCTCTCGGCATTCTACCTGGACATCATCAAGGACCGGCTCTACGTCTCGGCCCCGGACAGTCTGGAGCGGAACTCAGCCCGCACCGCGCTCTGGCATATTGCCTTGACCCTCCTCCAAGACATCGCACCCATCCTGAGTTTCACCGCCGAGGAGTTATTCTCCCACATGCCCGAAACCTTGCGTGGCCCGGGTCAGACCGTCTTCACCCTTCGCCACGACCTCCGGGAAATCTTCGTGACCCCGGAGGAACGCAATCAATGGGAAATCCTCCTTCAGGTCAGGACCGAGGTGTCCAAGGCCATTGAGCCCCTGCGGCAGTCCAAGGCCCTGGGGCATTCGTTGGACAGCCACGTCCGGCTCTTCGCCGACGAAGATCTTTTTAAAATTCTGGGGCCTCTGGCCTCTGACCTTGCTACCCTATTCATTGTTTCCAGGGCTGATCTGCTTCCAGCTGACCAGGCCCCGGCCGATGCCCAGGCCTCGACCGAACTGGAGGGACTCAAAATCATCGTCCAACGAGCCTCGGGTGACAAATGCCAGCGCTGCTGGATGTACAATGAAGAAATCGGAACCGACGCGGAGCACTCCGACGTCTGCCCCAGATGCGCCGCGGTGCTCCGGGATTTGGGATCGGGTGCCTAGATGTTTTTTTCCAACCGCTACACCTTGGTTTCGGCCATTGGAGCCGTCGTCCTCTTTCTGGACCAGATCACCAAGTTCTGGGTCGAGGCGACAATTCCCCGCTGGGGAACCGGAATGACCGTTATCCCGGGGTTCTTCGACATCGTCCATGTCCTGAACCGGGGCGCGGCCTTCGGCTTCCTGAATCGATCAGACATCCAGTGGCAGACCTATTTCTTCATCGGAGCCTCGGCCCTGGCCGTTGTCCTCATCTTTCACCTAGTCCGAACCGTGAACCGCGAAGACAAGCCGCTATTCATCGGCCTTGGCCTCATCCTCGGCGGAGCCATGGGCAATCTCATCGACCGCATTCGCCTGGGCGAGGTCGTCGATTTTCTGGACTTCTACATCGGACCCCACCACTGGCCGGCCTTCAACATCGCCGACATGGCCATCACCACCGGTTGCTTCTTCCTTCTTGTCTCCTTCTACATTCGGAAACGCGATGCATCCAATTCTCGTTGAAATCGGACCGGTAACCATCTATAGTTACGGTTTTTTTATTGCCATGGCCTTTTTGGCCGGCATGGGCTGGACCATGCGCGAGGCCCGTTTTCGCGGCATGAATCCGGCCCTGGTTTCGGATCTCGGTTTTTACATCATTCTTGGAGCCATTATCGGTTCCAGACTGCTTTACGTCCTTCTGAACCTCTCATTTTTCCTATCCAACCCCCTGGAAACCATCAAATTCTGGAAGGGAGGGCTGGTCTTCTCAGGAGGATTCATCCTTGCCGTGGTCTTGGGGTATCTGTATCTACGCCGCAAACAACAATCCTTCCGTCCCTGGCTCGACGCCTGCGCCCCGGGTCTGGCCCTGGGTCAGGCCATCGGACGACTGGGCTGCGTCTCTGCCGGATGCTGCTACGGGGCATCCTGCGATCTGCCCTGGGCCGTGGTTTTCACCGACACCAACTCCCTGGCTCCCCTTTTCAGGCCCATACATCCGACCCAGATCTACCATTCACTGGCCGGACTGACGACCTTCATCATTCTGCTCCTGGCCAAAAAATTCCTCAAAGGCCAAGGCGCCCTCATGGGCCTCTTCCTCATCCAGTTCGCTATATTCCGGTTCATCATCGAATTTTTCCGCGACGATTACCGTGGACATGTCGGATTCCTCAGTGTAACCCAAGTCTTGGCCATATGCGCCTTCGGCCTCGGCCTATGGCTTTTTGTGTCCGGGAGACGAAATGCTGCCCATACCCCATGACAAGCTGCTCTTGGCCATCCCCTTACTTTTGATCCCCATTCTGCCGAATCTCTGGGGCATCTGGCATACGTTCCGCAACGATTTCGAGACGCCCCAGGAAAAAATGCTCTGGATCTGGCTGAATACCCTTGTTCCGGTCCTCGGAGGCGTGCTCTACCTGCTCATCGGTCGCCGACGGATAAAAAAAGGAAACGATCAATGATCCGACTCCATCGCTTTCTTGCGCTTGTCCTTCTGGCCCTTTCCCCCCTTTGTCTTTCCTGCATGGCCGGCAAGCAGGACATCGACTCCCTCAGATCGTCCATGTACGGAATGCAACAGGCCCAGCAGGCCGAAAATGAGAGACTCAACCAACGGATGGACGAACTCGAGACTCAATTTTCCGGTATCCGTTCCGAGCTTGACCGGACTCTGGCCGACTCGACCCAAACCGTCCGAAGCAATCAGGCCAACCAATGGGCTGAGATCGAGTCCCTCCGATTGGAAGTGGCACGAATTCTGGGCCGTATGGAGGAAACTCAGCGATCCTTCTCCGGCACAACCAGGTCGAACGAAGTTGAAGGCCAGCGGCTGGCCGTTCTTGAAAATCGGATCAAGGCCTTGGAAGGACGGCTGGAAGAAATCCAAAGTCAACTCGGTTTGGAACGCGAAGGCCAAGCTCTGGTAAAGCATCAGGACACTCCGGATGTTCCCGCACCAGCCTCTCCGCCTCTGATTGCCCCCATACCCGGATACAACTCTGCCGAAACTCTCTACAAAAAGGCGCTGGAATCCTTCTATGAAAAAAATTACGATGCAGCCCTCTCCATGTGGACTGAATTCGTCAGGGCCTTCCCGGACAACGCATTGGTCTCCAACGCCATCTTTTGGCAAGGGGAGTGCCACTACCAGAAAGGTGACTTCGCAAACTCCGTCCTCTCGTACCAGAAAGTCATCGAGGAGCATGCCGAAAGCAACAAGTACCGCCCGGCACTCCTCAAACAGGGTATGGCCTTCTTCAAGATGGGCAAGGACAAGGCCGGAACCCTTGTTCTCCAGGATCTGATCAAAAAATTTCCGGACTCGGTGGAGGCCAGAAGGGCCAAGGGATTTCTGAAAAGTTCTTGACCAACAACCATGACAGCGACAGAGGACAGCGCAGCATGACCGAAAACCGGGAATTCAAAAGAATCGTCATCCTCTCCTTTCCACCCTCTATATCGGGCTCTCCAGTGGTCAGCACCCTGACCCTACGGTACGGCTTGATCTTTAACATCCTCAAGGCCAACATCAACCCGCGCCAGGAAGGGTCCATGACTCTGGAACTGTCCGGCACCGAGGAAAATTGCGCCCAAGGGATTTCCTATCTCCAGGAAAAAGGCATTGAAGTCGTGCCCGTGGCCCAGCGCATTTCCCGGGATGACGAATCGTGTATGCACTGCGGCCTCTGTACCTCGGTGTGTCCGACCAGGGCTTTGGCCGTCGATCTGGAGACCAGACTGGTCACATTCAACGTGGACCGGTGCTCTGCCTGCGGCATGTGCACCCGGGTCTGCCCGGTCAAGGCCATGCATGTCGAAAGCGACAGCGACATCTGATCCGGTTTCAAGGCCCAAAGACCGGTCTCGCAACCGATAGAGGAGGGAAGCATGAATGATCAGAACAGGACCTTTTCCCGGGTTCCCACCCGCATCAAGGGGCACGCCCGACTGGTCCCCGGTCCAGAGGTCCAGCCGATGTTCAGCGGGTGCGCGGCATGCAATCTGGACATCACCTCGGATATTCTGGCCGGATCTGGCTTTCCTCCCCAGGCGGCCAAGCTCCTCTCAGCCATGAACACCAAAATCGACATGATTCTCGGACACCTCGACCAGCAGGACGTCCGTGATGACTATCCGCTTGGCATGGATATCGTCGAACTGAGTGCTGCCGGACTCAAGTTCATGTCCGAACGAAAATTCACCATCGACGAACACCTCGAGGCTGTTCTGATTCTGAGCAGATATCCTTTGCGCATGGCCGGAGTGGTCGGCACCGTGGTTCGTGAGGAATCCTGGAACGACAACCCGCTCTATGTCGTCGGGTTCACGAACCTGCGGGAACAGGACCGAGAGGCCATCATCCAATTCGTCTTTCAGGAGCAGAGGGAAATCATCAGGAGGGGAAAGCATGCTGAATGAAAGCACATTGAGCCTTCTGAGTCATTTCAGACGACAGGCCTGGTCCGTGTGCGGGGCACTGCTGCCCGGCATGGTACACAACGCCAACAACATGTGCCATGTCATCGATATGCAGATAGAGCTCCTCCAGTCCAAGATCCGGAACAGGCCGGAGACCCCCATTCAAGACCAGGCCACCAAATTCGAACGCATCGCCTCCGGCTCCAGGCAGCTCATGGGACTTTTGGCCATCCTCGGCCAGCGACAGACCTATGTCTCCGAGCAGGATACCCAAATCGAGTCCGGCGAATACCTGAACTGGCTGACTGCCTTCTGGCAGAGCGACCTGACCTTCAAGCACAAGACCGCTCCAGAGAATACTGTCAAACCTGGAACCCCGAACCTCGTTCTCCCCCCTCTTCTCTTGACCTGCACCTTGGAGGCGATCCTTCTCCAGGCCCTGGAAGGCGCCAGAAACCACGAGGGAGGCCGCCTGCCCTTCGTCTTCACAGCAACGCCCTGGAGCCATGGGGCCGCGTTTTCCCTGGCTGTTCCGGCATCGCCGGGTTTCACGTCCCGGCCCACGGACACAACCGATGGCTTGACTCTCGAGGCCGTCCCCGGTCTCGGATGGGAACCCTTCACAAGCCACGACGGGTCCACTGTCACCAAGGGCATCCGCATCCCCCGGCAGAAAACTGATCTGCGGGGATGTGCGTAAACTGCGGCTCCAAAAGATAAACGGAGCAGAGCCCGACTCAGGAAGATTCGGATTTCTTGTCGGCCCTGGGATGGGCGCGGTCATAGGTTCTGACCATGCCATCTAGGGTCAGATGGGTGTACCGCTGGGTTGTCGACAGCCTGGAATGACCGAGGAGTTCCTGGACACTGCGCATATCCGCTCCGGACTGCAAAAGATGCGTGGCAAAGCTATGCCGGAGCATATGCGGGCTGACCCCCTGGGGTAGGCCGATCAGAGCCGACAACCTGGCCATAATGCGGTTGGCTTCCCGCCGCTGCAGCCGTCCGCCCCGGACTCCGACGAAAAGAGCCATGCTCGTCGCTTCTGGTCCGAAGGCCTCCCGCTGCTCAAGGTACCGTTCAATCCGCTTGGAACTTGCGTCTGTCAGGGGCACGACGCGGTCCTTGTTTCCCTTGCCGGTCACCCGCACCGCGTTTTGCCCAAGATCGAGGTCCGTCAGATCGAGACCCAAGGCCTCGCTGATCCTCAGCCCTGAGCCATAGAGCAGTTCGGCCAGGGCCAGATCCCGCAACCCCTTGGGGTCCGGGGGCAATCCGGCCTCCATCAGAGCCATGGCTTGATCGGCATTGAGGACCTTAGGCTGCGGCTTGGCCTGCTTGGGATTCGGCAAATCGGCCATGGGGTCTGGCCCCTCGAATAGGCGCATCTTTCGGCAGAACCGAAAAAAGGATCGCAGGGCAGAAAGTTTTCGGGCCACCGACGACTTGGCCATGCCCCGGCGATGAAGTTCCCCAGCGTATCCCAACATCATTGCCCCGGAGATCTCTCCTGGCCCTTGCCAGGATTTCCCTCTTTCTAGGCAATAGGCTTCGAATTGGGCCAAATCCCGATCATAGGCCTCCACCGTCCGAGGCGAACATCCCTTCTGCACCTCGAGATGGGAGAGGAACAAGAAAATCGCTTCAGGTCTCTCGCTGGTCGAGGACATAGCAACTCTTGGGGTTCTTCTTGGCTTCCTTCTTCAAATTCATGGCGATCTGGGAGGCCTCGCCGAAATGGCGGAGCTTGGCATTGGAGTTCAGGACTACGGCAATGGATACAGCCATCATCGGGAAGGTCTGCTGTCGGCCCTGACGATCAACTGACAAAATGCTCCCCCGCTCCCTGTCGTCCTGATCGTAGAAGTTCGGCACGATTGCGTCGAAGCTGTCGACGATCATCTTGCAGGCCGTCTCCACCCTTTCGGGTGGCATGATAAAGACGAAATCGTCCCCTCCGACATGACCGACAAAAGATTCGATGCCGACAAAGCTGCGGATGGTGTTGACAATGACCCGGGCGGTCATCATCAGGATCTCGTCCCCCCTGGAAAATCCGTACTTGTCGTTGAAAGACTTGAAGTGATCCAGATCGACGTAGGCCATGGCAAACTTCTCACGACGGTCGATGAGATCCTGGATCTTGTGGATGATGGAGGTGTTGCCTGGAAGCTTGGTCAATGGATTGGCGTCGAGTTCCCGGGCCGCCCTGGCCAGGGACAGTTCCAGACGGGCCCTAGCCGAGACTGGCTCGAGAGGTTTGATTAAAAAATCGTCGATCTCCAGCTGACGGAAGTCCAGGCTCAGATCGCGAGGCTCCAGACAGAGAACCACCGGCAACTGGCGGTAGACGTTTTCGCTCTTGACCGTCCTGGCCAACTCCACCCCAGAAAAATCGGCCAGGGAGTTGTCCACGACCAAAAGATCCGGCGGATCGGTGAACAGATACTCAATGGCCCCGGACCCGCGCGAGAACACCGACCAATTCACTCCTTGGCACTCGGGCCATAGACCGAGCAGTAGATCTCTCAGGCCGCCGTCCTCGCTGACAAGGAAGAAATGTGCTGCATAATCGCACCCCATGAGTTCTCCGTTCAGAATGCAGCCAGCTCCTCAAAATCGCCGGCCACGGAATCCAACAGGTTGTCAATGCTGCTCAGGCTGAGTCCGAGTCCTTCCAGAGCCGTTTGATCGAGATGACTGACCTGATCGTCTCCTCCGGACCCGACTTCGAACAGCCTGGTCATGAAATCGGCCACGTGAACCACCCTCGGCATGTCCGGGTAATGGGCCTCGGATTCCAGGCGATGATGGAGGACGAGCCCCTCTTTAAGTCGCAGGGGAAGGTTCCAATGCTCGGCCAACCACATGTTGATCCGGTCGTGCCCGAACCCGAAAACCCGCCGTTCAGCCTCCAGATAAGTCAGATCCTCAGTGCGGACCAACTCGTCGGCCTCGGCCTTGAGGTCGGGCAGCTGGACCGCGGCCAGAACCTTGCCGATGTCATGAAGCAGCCCGGCCACGGCGTACTCTTCGGGATCCTTGAAGCCGGCGGCTTTGGCCACGGCCGAGCTGGCCATGGCGCAACCCAGGCTGTGTTCCCAGAGGCCGACCATATTCGTGGTCATGATGTCGAAGACCGAGGTCGAGATAATGATCCCCCGGATGACATTGAATCCCAAGAGGACGAGGGCGTGCTGAATGGTCCCGATCCGTCCGGGAAAACCGTAGATGGGCGAGTTGACCATCTTCAGAACCTTGGCCGACAAAACCTGGTCCCGACAGATGAGCTTGGCGATCTGCTCGGTGGAGGAATTGGGGTCCTCCACCAGCTTGGTCACCTTTTCCAGGGCCGTTGGCAGAGTCGGCAAGCTCTTGACGGCCAGAATTCTGTCTTTTCGTTCGGTGCGAAGATCCCCGACCATCATACGCTCCCTTCCGCTTCGGTGTGTTCCATCTCGGTCGATGCTTTGGCTTTGGCCACGGCCTCCTGTCGAACCCAATGGCTCTTGATCGCCGCCTTGACCTCCATCATCCACGGATCGATCTCGAACTTCCTGAATAGATGATCCAGGCGCTTGATCTGGGCCGATGC
This sequence comes from Deltaproteobacteria bacterium, assembly GCA_009929795.1. NCBI lineage: Bacteria > Pseudomonadati > Myxococcota > Myxococcia > Deltaproteobacteria bacterium. Next base: position 8,216 of record RZZR01000031.1, read on the forward strand.
CGTTCCGCCTGTTCCGCCTTCATCAGCCAAAGGGTGCCCTTCGACGACCACGTACTTGATATCCATGTTTTCAAGTCGGGTGATGAGGCCATCTGTCAAGGTCGTGCCCTCCCCGACCAGAACCATCCCGTTTTCCCGCGTGATGGGCTTTTCCAAAACCATTCCCGGCCTGGCCAGGGGAAGAGGAATTTTTTGCATCGAGGTCCTCCCGTTGAATCGCCGGAGATCTTCAAGCCTCCGGACCGAGTTCGTAATGCATCCCGGGCAATCTGCGGACCAATCCGTCCATTTCCAGACAAATCAATATCCGACTTACTGTGGCCGAATCCAGGCCGGACCGCCTGGCCAGTTCGTCAATGTGGGGCCTTGCCAAATCCCGAAACTGGCGGACGACCATCCAGTTGTCTCCGTTCAGTTTAGCCTCCAGCCGCTCGAACACGTCGAGCTCTGGACTGGAGTCGGCGTTAAATTCCAGGCCTCCCTCGGCCGAACAAGGGCGGTCCTCGGAGACCCATTCGGCCTCAAGGATCGGAGCCAACTCATGAAGAATATCCTCCGGAGTCTGAACTAGCAAGGCTCCCTGACGGATCAATGCGTGACACCCGGCGTGATTGCCCGACGTCACCGGGCCGGGCAGTGCGAAAACCTCCCTGTTCTGTTCCAGCCCGAGTCTGGCCGTAACCAGACTTCCGCTCTTGACCGCCCCCTCCACAATCAGAACGCCCAAGGACAAACCGCTGATAATCCGGTTGCGATGGGGGAAATTTTTTGCCTCGGGCTTGGTTCTCGGAGCGAACTCGGTTACGATCAGCCCCTTGGCTGTCAGAATCTTCCAGAGTTCGCGATTGGAGGCCGGGTAGACCACGTCGGGGCCGGTCCCCAGAACGGCGATGCTCGAACCGACTTCGGCCAAACCGGCCTTGTGGGCCTCGCTATCGATGCCTGCGGCGAACCCGGAAACAATGGTTAAGCCGGAAGCGGCCAGCTTTTTGGAGAACAGAGAACAGGCCTCCAGACCGTACGGGCCGCATTGTCGGGATCCAACCACGGCCAGGCAGGGCCTGCTCAAGAGTGATGCGTCCCCGATCGTGTAAACGAGAACCGGCGGGTCCGGGATTTCGCGCAGCCGATCGGGATACTCCCGGTCAGTATACAGGATCACGGCGCATTCCAGCCGAACAGCGTTGGCCAGTTCCCGCTCCGCGTTCCGCTTCCACTCATCCTCGCCCAGGCGTCGAACCTGCCACTCGCGGACCACTCCGTCGGCGACCCAGGAATTCCTGGCCTCCCAGACGGCGGCGAACGTCTTGTAACGTTCGAGAAGCCGTTTCCAGGTCCTCGGACCGAGCCCGGGGACATGCCTCAGGGCCAAGGCCACTCGGATTTCGAAGGATTCGGCCAGACGTCGGCCCTCGATCAAATTTGTCCTCCCCGGAAATACGATCCACCGGACATCGGATCCGTTCCTAGGACCGGCCTCCGGATTCCCGACGGATCATGCCTGCGGCGTTGGAATCGGGATAGTCCTCCAGAAGCACCTTGCGGTAGAAGTCGGCGTTTTCCCTGTCGTTCAGATTCCGATAGGCATAGATGGTCTTCAGCAGGGCATCGGGAGCCTTGGGGTGCCTGGGATAAAGCCTGACGACCTCCTTCAGGCTGAGAATGGCCTGGGCATAACGCTTTTCGCTGTAGTGACATTCCCCGATCCAGTACATGGAATTGGGGATCAGGGCATTGCTGGGATACTGCTTACCGAAGGCCGTGAACAATTCCCTGGCCTGGACAGGCTTGCCGGCCATGAGAGTGTCCAGTGCCCGCTGATACAGGGCCTCGGGTCCGGCCGGGTCGGCCCCGGGCCTGGGGCGGGCTGGTTCCGGAGCTGATCTGTCCATGGCCGGGGTCCTTTCAGGGACCACGGCCGGTTCGGGATCCGGAGCCGGAGTCGCCGCGACCCCGGCCTCGACCGACAGATTCTCCTCGACTATGCCGTCGGCCTGGGCGAGCTGAAACTGATTGAGTCGGCCTTCGAGCCGTTCCACCCTGAACGAGAGGGCCTGTATCTCCTGCTCCAAGGCCGTGTTCCGATCCTGGGACCGGACCATTCCGCTCTCGAGATTCTGCATCCGCCATTCCTGCCCAACGCCCGGTTTTCCGGCGCATCCGGCCGCGAGCAGAACCAGGCAGACGATCGCGAAAGTCGGCCGGATAAAAACCTTCTCCTGCCGCCGCCTCTTCGACCCGTCAGGGTTCCTGTTGCTTCGAGACATGATTGAAAACAACTCCTTGGTCATAAAATCCGCTGTTGGGCGGGGACGATACGTCAGGCCATGGCAATGATCAAGACGAAAGAACGCTCCCTGGCCCTATCCCCGAATCTGGAGTCCATGGGCGGCTCGTTTTAATCCTGTCGAAGTCTGTCCAGCCCGCAAAAAAAAACCGGATAATGGTGAAAAATGTACTTTCCTTCGGTCCCGGCCTGACCGAAGGTCGGGCCATGGTTTCCGGGCGGTTAGATGCACCGTCGATCGACAACAGGATACACGTCAGGTCCAGACCACCCCAAAAGACCAGGCCCTCAACAAGGAAGGTGCAAAATGTGCTTTGATCATCTGAAGTTTACATACGACCTGCAGAACCGGGAAGACGGAAACGTCAACATCAGGTTTCTCGGAGTCGACTGCTCCGATCTGGCCACGGCCTCGTTCCTCCATTCGGTTTTCATCACCTTTATGAACGACGAAAATTTCTCCAATTCTAGGGAAATTTCCTGGGTCAACAGCGAGAACGCGGCCCTGTACTTCAAGCCCCAGCACAAGGGCTCCATCCTCGACGGCGACCTGGAGGTCAATCTGGCCTGCCAGGCCAAGAAGGAAAAGGCCGTCACCGAACAGATCGAACTCAGCTACCAGCAGGTGGCCATGCTGAACATCGTTCTCCAGAAGGCCATCAGCGTCATGTAGAGCCGATCAATTCTTGCGGCCTGCCAGCGCCCCCGAACGGACTTGACCGCGCCGGGGACATCTGAAAGAAAACCCGCTTTCGACCCACAACAAGGCAGGCAGGCCATGAGAAGAAACATCGAACATGTCGGCTGGGGACAACTCAGCTATGAGATACGGGCCATCGTCGCCGTGGCCCACGATCTTCGGCGTCTGGGTGTGGACATCACCTGGGAAAACATTGGCGACCCCATCGAAAAGGGCGAAAAAGTCCCGGAATGGATCAAGGACATCGTCCGGGATCTCGTCTCCGACGACAAGACCTACGGCTATTGCGCCACGGCCGGAGTGCCCGAAACCCGGGAATTCCTGGCTGGCCAGGTCAACCTCCGCGGCGGCATCCAGGTCACCGCCAACGACATCATCTTCTATAACGGCCTGGGCGACGCCGTAGCCAAGATCTTCGGCTTCCTCCGCCGCGAGGCCCGGGTCATCGGACCCTCCCCGGCCTATTCGACCCATTCCTCGGCCGAGGCCGCCCACTCGGGATACGAGCACCTGACCTACACCCTGGACCCCGACAACGGCTGGATGCCCGACCTCGAAGATCTCGAGAACAAGATCCACTACAACGACTCCATTGCCGGCATGCTCCTGATCAATCCGGACAATCCCACCGGTGCGGTCTATCCCCGGGAAATCCTGGAAAAGATGGTCGACATTGCCCGGCGCTACGACATCTTTGTCGTCTGCGACGAAATCTATGCCCACATCGTCTACAACGGGGCCCAAACCTGCCATCTGAGCGAGGTCATCGGCGAGGTTCCAGGAATGGCCCTGCGCGGCATATCCAAGGAATTCCCCTGGCCCGGGGCCCGTTGCGGCTGGATCGAGGCCTTCAACCAGGACCGGAACCCGGCCTTTCAGAAGTATCTGTCCAGCCTCATGAACGCCAAGATGCTCGAGGTCTGCTCCACCTCTCTTCCCCAATACGCCATTCCCAGGGTCATGGGCGATCCGAGGTACCTGGACCACTTGGAGCGGCGCAAACGGATGTTCGAATCCCGGGTCAACGAAGCCTTCGACATCCTCAATTCCTACGACTACATCAGGGTCACCCGGCCCCAGGGGGCCTTCTACATGGCCGTCCTGTTCGACGACGGCATTTTGAACGACAACCAGACCCTGCCCCTGAATGATGCCGAAGTCCGCAAATACGTCGAGAACAAAGTCAAAAACGTGCCCGTGGACAAGCGATTCGTCTATTATCTGCTGGGCTCCGAAGGCATCTGCGTTGTCCCCCTGACCGGGTTCTGCTGTGGCCGCAAGGGCTTTCGGATCACCCTTCTTGAAACCGACGACGACAAACGCCGGGACACATGGCACCGCATCGGCCGGGCCGTGAAAACCTACGTCGAGTCAATCTGAGCGGGAAGCGACCATGAACATCACCCTCGACCTCTGGTCCGCCTCTCTCTACGCCCTGGCCATGGTCTTCGCCTCCTGCGTTGTCGGACTGCCCCTGACGGCCGTGGGGAGCGAGGCCATTTCCACCTTCGGCCGCAAGACCTTCGCCGACAAATTCGGCCAACAGACCATGCGCTTCGGCCTGGTCATGATCGTGGCCACATGGGTGGCCCTGGGCACCCAGTTCGGCCTCATGGCCCGGGATGGCGTCCTGACCCATCCCCTGCTGGCCGCCAACCGGGAACTTCTCCTGGCCGCCCTGAGTCTTCTGGCCCTGGGCTCGGTCCTGTCGGCCCTCTCCTATCTGCAATGGAAGAAGTGGAAAAAAGAGGCAAGGGGCCTGCATCTGGGAGTCGGCATCGCCGGGGTTCTCTCCCTGGCCCTGGCCTTTCTGGCCGCTGGATTTGTTCTGCGCGGCCTTGTTTTGTTTCCGGATCGGCCGGTACTCACCTCCCTGCCCGGACAAGCATCCCTGTTCTGGCCCCTGTGGATCCAATGGCTGGCCCTGTCCGTGGCCCTGTCGTCCGGTCTTACCCTGGCCTACCTCCTGACCCGCCGCCTGCGCGACGACTTCGGTCGGGACTACTACCGCTACGCCCTGCGGTTCGGGGCCCGCTGGGCCCTCTGGCCCCTGCTGGCCCTCGTCCCTCTCTGCTCCTGGTTCTTTTTTCTGGCTAGGTCCGGGGTTCATTTCACCGCCCCGGACATTTTGGTCGCAGCCGGAAGCCGGGGCCTGACCCTGGCCGCCGCCGTCATCTGCTGGCTGGCCGTAGCCAGATCCGACAGCCCCCTGCGCCTCAAGTGGGCCGTGGTTCTGGCCGCCGCCCTGGTCTTCGTCTTTGTCCTCTTCACCCTCGCTTCCTTCACGGCCATGCTCATCCAGTTCTGCCCGGAACTCACCGGCCAAACATTTGTCGGCATCTGGCTGGCTCCGTAAATCCGAGAAAACCATGCCCGCCTCCTACCTCCGACTCTTTGCATCCGGAGAATTGGAGCGCCGGGCCCGCGAAAGCGTGGCCCGCCTGGAGGACTGCCGGCTCTGCCCCCGCTCTTGCGGGGTGGATCGGCTGGCCGAAGAGGAAGGCTTCTGCCGCACCGGCCGTCTGTCCCGCGTCGCCTCATACGATCTTCATTTCGGAGAGGAGGCGCCTCTGGTCGGCCGGTCCGGATCCGGAACCGTGTTTTTCATGCAGTGCAATCTGGCCTGCGAATTCTGCCAGAACTGGGACATCTCCCACGGCCATGAATGCGGGGTGCGAGGCGCCGAGGTCGACGCCAAAGGCCTTGCCCGGATCATGCTCGACCTCCAGAATCGCGGGGCCGTCAACATCAATCTGGTCACCCCGAGCCATGTGGTCCCCCAGATTCTGGAAGCCCTGATATTGGCTGCCGAGGGGGGACTGCGCCTGCCCCTGGTCTACAACAGCGGCGGCTACGACCTTCCCGAAACCCTGGAGTTGCTCCGGGACGTCGTCGACATCTACCTCCCCGACGTCAAGATCTGGGATCCCGACCTGGCCGGGGCTTGGCTCGAAGCCCGGGATTATCCGGAACGCGCCCGGGCGGCCGTTGCCACCATGCACCGACAGGTCGGGAATTTACGGATCGATGAAAAAAAAGTGGCCAGACAGGGGGTTCTGGTCCGCCACCTCGTCCTGCCCGAGGACGCGGCCGGAACCGGAGAATGGATGAAATTTTTGGCCGATCTGTCCCATGACATGTATGTCAACGTCATGGGACAGTACCGTCCTTGCGGTCGGGCCGGATCATACCCGGCCCTGTCCAGGGCCGTATGGCCCGAAGAAGTCGAGGCCGCCCGGGTCATGGCCCGACAGGCCGGCCTGTCCCGACTGGACGACCGGGAGTCGGACCTCGTTGAACGGCTTTTTCGACGCTTGGTCGAGCCCTGACAGTCGAACGAGGGGCCTCAAATCCCGGCTTCGACCGCCAGCGACTCCCGAAGCATGACCGCCCAGTCCCGGAAGGCAGCCTTGGCGTGGCCCCAGGTCGTATATCCGGCCAAAAGGTCCTTATCCACAGGGGCACCCTTTCTGGCATCCACCACCGCCCCCAGGAGCTCGTTGGTCGTCGAGTCCAGGAACATGGCCTCCATGGACGCCCCACCCATGTCCAAGGGAATGAACACCCCCACCGTGGTGATGACGTTGACCACCGGGTTGGCCGGAACCAAATCGGTAATGGCCGCCCGGATGCGCAAGACGTCCGGGCCGGGCTTGTCCACCACCGGGTACACCCCCTCCATCTCCTCGATGACCGTGGTCCTGAAATGGTCGGTCAACTCCTTGAGCACGTCGGGCTCGATCTGACGATTTTTGGCCTCTGGGTGGAAATAGACCACCACAGGGTCGATCTGGAGCTTTTTGTACCGGGTCCAGTCGACCCCCTTCTTTTCCCACCAGCGCATGCTCTCGTCCTGGGGATCCGGACGCAGGGCCGAATAGTCAGGCAGAAAGCCGGACTGGGGCGGCGGCTTGGCGCATCCGGACGTCAGCAGACAGGCCGCCATGACCAGGAAAAAAACAGAGCCGTATTTCATGAGACGATGATTCATGCTTCCACCTCCCGCATCGGGGGTTCGTTGTTTGAAACTTCCCGAACCTCGCTTTCTCCCGGCCACGACGGGGTCATCAAAAGATAGAGGCACGGTATGACCAATTGTGAAATCAAAGTGGCCGAGATCAGGCCGAAGATGATGGCGTTGCAGAGCGGCATCCACATGGGGTTGCTCAGGGCCAGGGGCACCAGACCCACCACCGTGGTGATGGTCGTGCTCAGAATGGGCCGCAAACGGTCGGCCGCGCCACGGGCCGCCGCTTCCCTGACCGATAATCCGCCTTTTCGGTGGGTGTTCATGGTCTCGATCATGACGATGGCGTCGTTGACCACGATGCCCACCAGGGAAATGATGCCGATCATGGCCGGAAAGGAGAACGGAATCCAGGCCAGGAAGAAGCCGCCGAAGGTTCCGATCAGGGCGAAGGGCAGGGAGAGCATGATGATGAAGGGCTGGGTGAAGGATCCGAACTGCAGGGCCAGCAGGGCGAAGACCAGAAAGATGGCCACCACGAACATCTTGCTGGCCGACCCGTAGGTCTCGGCCGCGGACTCGGCCTCCCCTCCAAACCGGTAGTCGTAGCCCGACGACCACTCGGCCCGCATGGCCTGGAGGCCGGGCTCCAAATCAGCCAGAATCTCGTTCACGGTCCGATTCTCGGTCTTGGCCAGCACGGTCACGGCCCTTTGCCCGCCGTCATGGGTGATGGACAGCGGGGCTTGGCCCAGAACCGGGTCCAGGATCGAAAAAACCGAGACCGTCTCCCCATTGGGCCTGACCGGTCGGATCAGGGCCACCTCCTCGATCCGGGTCGGACCTCCGGGCAGTCCCTCCCGGCTGGGCCAGCTCGTGCCCATCCGGATCTCCAGATCGTCCCGGGTCCCGCCCAAGGGGAATTTGCCCACTTCATCGTCGGTCATGGCGAAACGGACCTGATAGGCCAGGTCGTCCTGACTGATGCCATAAAAATCAAGAGCCTCGCGTTTGGGCCGAAACACCACATCCTGGCGCATGGGGCCCAGATTGTCGCGGACGTCCGTGGTGCCCGGAATGCTCCGCAGGGCCGTCTGGACCTGGTTGGACATGGCCCGCAAAAGATCGATGTCGTCGCCCTCCAGACGGATCTGGATTGGGTCTTCGGTGGTCGATCCCCCTGTCTGGGGGGTGAAGACCAGAAGACTTCCCGGATACCGGGCCAGGGCCGTCGTCAGCTCGGTCCGCAACTCGTCCAGATACTCGAAGGCCATCCGGTCCCGGTCCTCCAGTTTTGTGAAGATGCAGGAGAATCCGACGTAGGATGGGTCCTTGAACGGAACCAGGGACTCGCCGATGGAATTGCGGGACAGGGGGCTCTTCTGACCGACAAAGGCGGCCACGCTTTCCAGATAGGGCTTGGCCCGCAGAATCTCGCCCAGATCCCCGGCCACCCGCTCCGAAACGGCCAGGGTCGTGTCCGGGGCCAGTTCCACGGTGACGCCGAGGTTCCGGCCGTCGGCCTTGGGGTAGAGCAGACTCGGCAAGAGCCCCATGCCCAGGACCGAGAGGACTAGAAGAACCACCGTGACCCCGACGCAGGCCAGGGCCGTCCATTTGGAGCGCAATGTGGCCGTCAGGCTCCAGGCCGCCAGCCGGGCCGAACAGATTTCGGTCAGACGGTCGATGCGGCTGGGCTTCCCGCCGCTTTTCACGTTTCGGAACACGGCCCGGGACAGAGGGATGTCCACCAGCAGGGCGATGACGAAACTCAGGACCAGACAGCAGATGGCCGTGACCGGAATGATCCGGATGAACTTGCCGTCCACGCCACCGATGCCGAACAGGGGGACCATGGCCAGGATGGTCGTGGCCTGCCCGGCAAAGGCCGGCATGGCATAGGTCCTGACCGTCCTGACGGCCGCCTGCTCGAAGGTCAGGCCGTGGCCGAAGACCCCTTCGTGCATGCCCTCCATCATCAGGATGAAGACGTCCACCAGAAGACCCAGGGCGATGACCATGCCGATGATGACCATTTCGTTCAGGGTGTAGCCCAGGGCCTGGACCACGGCCAGGGCTCCGAGAAAGGTCACCGGGATGGACAGCCCGGCCACCAGGGCTTCCCGCCAGGAGAGCATGAAAAAGAGGACGACAAAGACGCAGAGCATGGCCTGCCAGCCGTTGTTGAACACGTCCCTGAGCTTCTCCCAGACGTATTCGGACTGGTCCGAGGTGATCCGGTACTCGATGCCATACGGCAGACTGGAACCCTTGGCCTCCCGGGCCAGGACCTCCTTGATCCCGTCGATGGTCTTCAGGGTGTCCACCCCCGGGACCTTCAGAACCGAGATGTCCACGGCCGGTCCGAAGTCCGAGCCTCGCCAGCTGACCATGACCCGCGAGGTTTCCCGCTCCAGATCACGCCGGACATGGGCTATCTCGCCCAGACGGACGACGCGACCGGACCCGATCCGGGCCACGGGCAGATCCTCCAGATCCCGGACCTCCCGGAACCGGCCCTGAAGCCGGATCACGGCCCCGATCTCGTCGCTCTCGATCTTGTCCCAGGGCATATCGACGTTGGCGGCCTGAATCTTGTCCCGGACCGCCGTGGCCGAGATGCCCAGGGAAACCAGACGGCCGGGGTCGAGCAGAACCCATACCACCTCCTTTCGCCGTCCGCCCAGCTCGACCTTCTTGACTCCGGGAACCTTTTCCAGCCGGTCCTTGAGATGGGCGGCCGCGTTCCCGAGCATGGCCGCATCCATGGGCCCGAACAGGGCGATGGTCAAAATCGGGGTGTCGTCCACGGACACCTGCTCGATCCGGGGTTTCCTGGCCTCTTTGGGCAGGTCCGGCTCGGCGTCCCGGACCTTTTCCCGCAGAAGCTGCATGGACTCGGTCAGATCGGCCTCGGACCTGAACTCCACGGCTATGATCGAAAAGGAGTCGAAGGATGCGCTGCGGACCTGCTTCAGACCTTTGAGGGACTTGATCCGCTTCTCGATTTCATTGGTGACCTGCTTCTCCATGGTCTCCGGGTCGGCCCCGGGCCATTCGGTCTCCACCGTGGCCTGAGGAATGGCCAGGTCCGGGGCGGCCTCCTTGACGATGGACTGGTAGGCCATCAGGCCCGAAATCACCAGGGAAGCCGTCAGCAGGATGGCGAAGATCGGACGGACAAGAAAGAACCTGGCCAGGGCCGAGGGTTCGCCTGGTTCGGAACGAGGGGGATGAGTGACGCTCACGGCCCGGTCTCCCCGACGATTTCGACGATTTCCACCGGAGCCCCGTGGGTCAGGCGGTGCCGGCCGTCAGTGACCAGAAGATCTCCGGCCTCGATTCCGGTGGTGACCTCCTGGGCAATCAGTCCGGAGATGCCCTCCACCACGTCCACCCGCTCGACCACGCCCCTGGCCTCGTCGACCCGGAAGACCGAGGGTTTGTTCTGGCGGTAAATGAAGACGTCAAAGGGCACCATCACGGCCTCGAGTTTTTCCTCCACCACGATCCAGGCCGTGACGAACATCCCGTCCCGAAGTCCCGGGCTGCCTCCCTCGGTGCGGACCTTGACCTGGATGGACCGCCCGCCCGGGCTGACCGCCGGGTTGACCGAAAAGACCGTCCCTGGGACCACCTCCTCCCGAGACGGGCCATCGCCCAGATCCCCGGATATTGGGGCCAGGCCCGGGGCCGTCATGACCAGGGCCGGCTGACCGGGCCGGACCAGCATGCCGTCGAAAAAGGGCAGCTCCATGGTCACCTCGAACCGGGTCGGGTCGATGACCACCATGGGAATGGTCCGCAACAGGGCCTCCTCGCTGCTCATGTCCACCAGATTGGCTGCGAAGTAGTCCCCTTGGCGGATGTTCATGAAGGTGATCACCCCGTCAAAGGGGGCATGGATGCTGCTCTGCTCCATGGGCAGCCGGGCCTGGTTGATGCGGGCCTCGGCCGCGGCCACCGAGGATTGGGCCGACTCCAGGCGGGCCTGGGCCGAGCGGACCGAGGACTCGGCCGTCTTGAGTTCCGTCCTGGCCACATCGAGTTCGTGGGCTGAAACAGCCTTCTGGCCGTGGAGGTATTCCTTCTTGCGGACGTTCTCCTCGGCCAGCCGTTTCTGGGCCTCGGCCTCGGCGATCTGGGCCCGGGCCACCTCGACCGTCTGTCTGGCCTCGGCCAGACCGGCCCCGGCCACCTTGAGCTCCTCCACATGCTGACGCTTGTCCACCGAGGCCAACAGTTCACCCAGGCGCTCGCCCTCCCGGGGCCCGCGGACCGGGTCACCCTCGGCGATGGGCGTGCCGTCGCCCTTGGTCTTGACGTAGGTCACCCGGCCCGGATGCTCGAAGGTCAAGAATTCCCGGCGCACGGCCCGGGCCGTGCCTTCGCCGAAAACCAGGGCCTGGATGGGCCCGAGGCTGGCCCGGACGCAGCGCACCCCCATGGACTCGCTCCCCTCGACTCGAAAGGCCGAACGATCTTCCGACCGATCCTGAACCCGTTTCACGGCCAACCCTACTGTTACGATCACGATGATCAGCAGGGGAACACCCACCAGCAACCTACGTCTGTTCGTCGCGTTCATCTCACCTTTCCGTCACGTTTCGTCTCTCGAAAATGCCTCGCCTTCGAGCGACCATCCCAATCCGATTTTCGGTTCAAAATTTTCAGCCCGGAAACTCGATAAATTGAATTTTTGTCAAATTTCTTCCAAGGCTTGAAAACGCCCTTCACACGTCTCGATTATCGATTTGAACGTATTGCAGGTACAGATAAAACTACTTGTTGAGACATCTTTCATCTCCACCAACCCACCCAAAATGAAGAAAAACCCCTGAACGAATTCCGATTGAAACGATAGTGTCCTTTAACGCGTTGAAACCAAACATCGAAACGAACGTCGCATAGTCATGGAACCATTCTGAAGTCCGACTGAAGGAATGAACCAGCATGACCGCGTGAGCCGCATGAAATCGCCGGGCCTCGATGATGGCTGATGCCGTGCGATGGAGCAGTTGATACCTAATGGTGTCCGGGACAGAGGGAAAATTCAAAAGAGAAAGCAGATAATTGAGACGCTTGGCTTTTCCGGGACTCGACTTCTCTTGCCATTCTTGAATGGTGGGGCCGAAGGGCTCAGAAACCTTACCCTCTACGGCGATAGAAATAAGGCCGCCTTCAGTGCGGGCCAAAGCCCAGACATCGTTTTGCGATGACCGAGAGCTGCCCGGCAATGCGACTTTGTGCTCCGGGAAGGCGAGCAAGAGTTCTAAAGACGGAAATCGGGGTGTCAAAACAGACTCAATTTCCGGAGGAAAGCCGTCTGACTCCTGCCAAGAATGGGCGAGCGTCCGGGCAGAAAATCCCCGTTGCCATTGTTTGACCGGTTCGGCCAAAAACTGTGCCCATTGATCTACACTTGAAGCTGGAATGTAGACTCTACTCAAAACGCGACGCCCCCTCTATCCTTCCGCCCCTTGGCCGAAAAGCTTGTCAAGCATCCGGTCCATGGCCTCTCTCGTCACTGGTTTGGCCAGATACTCGGTTATCCCGGCGGCCATGAAAGACTCCCTATCCCCGGACATGGCGTAGGCGGTCATGGCCACCACCGGCATTTCGACATTCCGGGCCCCGGCCAATCCGGCCCGGATGGCCCTGGTTGCCTCGACCCCGTCCATGACCGGCATCTGTATATCCATGAGCACCAGATCAAATGTCCCTTCCTTCAGGGCCTCCAAGGCCTGGCGGCCATCCTCCACCGTGGCCACGGTGTGACCCGACTTCTCCAGGAGCATCGACGCGGCCAGACGGTTGACCGGTTCGTCCTCGGCCAGGAGAATACGCAAATGGGGCCCCGTCGCGGTCGAATCTGTCCCTCGAACCGGACTCGGGCCAATCGTCGGCTCGACTTGGCCGAAGGTCACACAGAAATGAATGGTCGTGCCCTCCCCGGCCTGGCTTTCCAGTGAGATATGCCCATCCATGAGTTCCACCAGTCGCTTGCAGATGGAAAGGCCCAGACCGACCCCCTGAAACTGCCGCTGGTATCCCTCACCGAGCTGGGTGAAGGGCTTGAACAGGAAATCGATCTTGTCGTCGGGGATGCCGATGCCCGTATCTATTACCGAGAACAGGACCCGGCAGGTTCCGGACGTGACTGTGGGTAGTGGGTAGACCTCAATGGCGATGGATCCCTGGCCGGTGAACTTCAAGGCATTGCCGACAAGGTTGTTCAGGACCTGCTGGAGCCGGGCCCCGTCGCCCATGACCTGCCTGGGAACCCCGGGATGAAGGTATCGCCGGAGATCGATCCCCTTTTCCTCGGCTCCGATCCGGAAAAGACCGCAGACCTGGTCTATCAGTTCTTCCAGATCGAGGGGCTCGGACTGGATCTCTATCCTGCCGGCCTCGGCCTTGGAGATGTCCAGAATATCGGAAAGCAGTTGGGTCAATTTGCCTGAGGCCTGGGCGGCGGCCTGAAGATACTCCTCCTGCTCCCGGTCCACCCGCGTCGTCTGCAGGAGTTGAAGCATGCCGAGGATGCCGTTCAGCGGGGTCCGCAGATCGTGGCTCATGTTGGCCAGAAACACCGACTTGGACCGATTGGCCTTCTCGGCCTTTTCCCTGGCCTGCTGGATGGCCTCCTCGGCCCTTTTTCGATCTGTAATGTCCGCTGCCACGCTGAGCACGGCCGGAGTATCGCCCCAAAGGACCTTCTTGGCCGTCACCTCCAGACGAAAGACACTGCCGTCCTTGCGGAAGTGGCCGACTTCGAAGGTGTCCTCGCCTGTTTCTTCGATCTTCCGGAACCGCTCGGCCAGTTTTTCCTCGCTTTCGGGCACGTCCAGCTCGTGCAGGTTGACGGCCATGAACTCGTCCCGTCCATATCCGTGCATGTCGAACGTGCGCTCGTTGGCGTACAGGAACCGGCCATCGTAGTCGTGAACGGTGATTGAACATGGGGCCAGATCGACCATCTCGGCCAGCAGGCGCATCCGCTCGGCCAAACGTTTGGCCTCGGTGATGTCGTGGAGAAAACAGACAGCCTTGCCCCCGTCGTGATCCATCCACCTGGCGCTGACCTGGACATCAACCAGACCACCGTCCTTGCGGCGGTGTCTGGTCTCGAAACACAGGCCCCCGCTTTCCTCCACGGCCCGCATTCGACCCTCGAAGCCATCTCGGTTGTCTGCATGGTCCACGTCCCAGACCTGCAGACGGCACAACTCCTCCATCTCATAGCCGAGCATGTCCGACGCGGCCCTGTTGACCCGCAGTATCCGGCCGTCCATTCCCACCAGCCAGAACCCGTCAAAGGCCGTGTCCAAAATTCTCCGGGACTGGACCTCGGCCTCCAGGCGAGAGGAAATATCCCGGGCCTGGCCAAAAAAGAAGCGGCGGCCGTCAAGAGCGAAAGAGACGGCGTTGACCTCCACAGGATACGTCGTGCCGTCCGCCCGACGATGGACCGACTCAAAAAGCACAGCCTCGCTGTCCTCGCGATCCCGCCAAAACTCGGCTGCGGCATCCTTCTGAAAATTGACGTCTACGTCCTCGATGCCGAGGGTCAGAAGCTCTTTCCGGGACCTGCCCGTGGCCCAGCAGGCCTCGGCGTTGACGTCCACGAACTGCCAATTCTCATCAACCACGAAGATGGCGTCCTTGGACGTCTCCACCAGCCGCCGGTAGCGCTCCTCGCTGGACTGCAGCCGATCCGTGGCCCGAGTCCGCTCCGTCAAATCGATGCCCAGACAGGTCACATCCTGGGGAAAACCTCCGGCGTCCAAGGTCAGGACATTGGCCCAGGAAATGATCAACCGCTCTCCTGCCCGGGTCACGATGTCATTTTCGTACCTGGAGAACCCGTGGGTATGCTTCCGGGCCATGACCTGCCGAAAGACGTTTTGGATCCGGTCGCGAATGTCCTCGGGGACGAAAATCTCGAACCAGTCCCGGCCCAGAACCTCCCCTGCCGTCCAGCCGGTCAGTTCGAGCAGGTGCCGGTTGGCGAACAGAATTCTTCCCTGGGGATCGATGGTCACCCCGATCTGGGGGGCGTCCTCGATCACATGGTGCCATTTGCGCTCAGATGCGAGCAGGGCCTCCTCGGCCTGTTTTCGTTCGGTTATTTCGGTGAAGAAATTCAAGGTTGCCGGGCGTCCGTCCCAGTCGATGACCGTTCCGGAGACCTCCAGCCAGATCCCGAGTCCCTCTTTGGTCAAGCCCCGAAATTCGTAGCGTTCCGGAACCAGGCGATCCGCGAGACGCCCTTGGTGCTGTCTCAATACCAGGGATCTATCGTCGGGGTGGACCAGATCAAGAATGTCGAGCTGAAGGAGTTCGCCGGGCGAATATCCCGATTTTCTAGACAACCAGGGATTGGCAAACCGGATCATCCGGTCCTGGATGACGGCGATGCCCTGGCGGGCGTTCTCGACAATGCACTCGAGCTGCGAAAGCTTGTCGGAGACTTCGAAACACTTGCCTCGTCCAACATCCGCCACGAGGACCTCCTTGGTGAAACGGACCCGCGCTCGGGGGTTGCAATCCCACACTACCATCTGTCCGGGCCGAGCACAACGACTTTCGAGGTTCGCGGCGGAAAGATGACTTATTGGGACGGACGGTCCAAAACCTCCCGGACCAGGGTCAGAAGTTCCCCGATTTTGAAGGGTTTGCCCTGGAAAGCCGCCGCCCCGGCCTCCAGCGAAACCCGGACCTGATCGTTCAGGGCGTATCCGCTGGCGATGATCACCCTGACCTTGGGGTTCAAGGCCAGCAATTCCAGCAGGCATTGATGCCCGCCCATGCCCGGCATGTTCAAATCCAGGAGCACAAGGGCCACCCGCTCCTGATTGGCCTCGAACACGCTCAAAGCCTCCTCCCCGCCGGCGGCCTCCAAAACCTCGTACCCGGCATCGGACAAGGCCTCCATGGTCAAGTCCCTAAGATCCGCCTCATCGTCAACGATAAGGATGGTCTCACGACCGGACCTAAAAATCTGAGTTTCCGGAGAAGTGCTCGGTTCCGGCCGGACGGCCGTCGGATCGGCCGGCAGAAAAATTGTAAACGTCGTCCCCCGGCCGATGATGCTGTCGCAGACGATGGCTCCACCATGATCGGTGACGATCCCGTAGACCGAGGCCAGGCCCAGGCCGGTACCCTTGCCCACTTCCTTGGTGGTGAAGAAGGGCTCGAACATCTTGTCCATGATCCTCCGGCTCATCCCTCGGCCAGTGTCGGCCACCGTCAGCCGGACATATGGCCCCGGCGACAGGTCTTCGGGCCCCTCACCTTCCTCCAGAATCCGGTTGGAGGTGGACAGGCTGAGGACGCCCCCCTGGGGCATGGCGTCGGCGGCGTTGGTGGCCAGATTAAAAAGCATCTGCTCGATCTGGACCGGGTCGGCGTGGATCGGCCACAGGCTTGGTTCCAAATCCGTGACCACCTCGATCATTCGGGGGATGGTCTGGGTCAGGACCATGACCGCGTCCTCGATCTCCCAATTCAGATCGACCAAAACCCTTTGGGACTCGGCCTTGCGACTGAAGATCAGGAGCCTGCGGACCAACTCGGCAGCCCTCTCCACGGATCGTTCGATGGTCTTCAGTCTGGCATGATCCCGGGCCCCTGAGGCCTTGTCCTTGAGGAGAGCCTGGGTGGAACCGCCGATGGCCTGCAGGATGTTGTTGAAGTCGTGGGCCACGCCTCCGGCCAACGTCCCCAGTGCCTCCAGCTTCTGAACCTGGTTGAGTCGGTCTTGCAAACGCTCCCGCTCGGCCTCGGCCGCCTTTCGCTCGGATATGTCCCGCATAACCGTGGACAGATATTCGGGCTTTCCCTTGGACCCGTCATGGACCATAATTGTTTGCACAACCGATAGTTCACGACCATCCCGATGGCGCAGAGCCGTCTCTCCGGCCCATGTTCCCCCGGCCAGGGCCGC
>RZZR01000032.1 GCA_009929795.1 Deltaproteobacteria bacterium
CCACCCTACGGCCCAGTATGCCTCCCTGCCTATTGATCTCGTCCACCGCCATGCGCGCCGCCCGGATCTGGTCCAGCCCCTCCACCGAATAGGGTCCCGTGAGCGGATAGTTGATCCCCAGAAGGACCGGATCGGTATCAGGCATGGCAACGGCCTGAAGGGAAAAAAACAGGAAAGCGGCCCCCACGACCAGGACTCGGAACGCTCTCGCAGACCTTTTCTTGTCGCGATCAGACATGATCGTCCTCACCCCCTGGGCCCGGCCAGCCCCTCAATCGTCTTGATCCCCCTGTTCATGATCCGTGTCGTCGGACATGATCATGATCAGGACATCGTCGATGGTAGATACGGCCCGCATGGTTCCGGGATCGCCCAGGGCCCTTCCGGGCAAAAAAACCGTGCCCGAAAAACGATCCGAAAGATCGCCTTTCAATTCCTCGGGCTTGACGAAACTCAGCTTGCCGGCCGAGATCATGAGCATGTTCCCCCCGGACTTGTAGTTTGGGACGAGTATGCACTTCCGACCCTGGATACGGCCGCCCCGGATCAGTCCCCTGACCGTCTGGATCAGCAGGGTTTCATCCACCGGCTTGGGGATGGAGGCGTCCTGCCCCTGAATCTTGCGTCCGGGATAGGCCGAAAGAACGATCACCGGAATGTCCTTTGTGACCGGGTTGTCTCGCAGGTGCCGGATGGTCTCCCCTCCGTCCATACCAGGCATCATCAAGTCCATGACAATGCACTGGGGCAGCACTTCCTCGGCCACTTCCAGGGCCTTGCGTCCATCGGGCACGGTCACGATCCGGAACCCCTCGTCAGAGAACAATTGCGCCAGGTACTCCCGGATAGCCGAACTGTCGTCAACGGCCAGAACTATTGGGACCTGTGGGTCTCCGGCCCCGGAACTGACCGTCTTGATTTTCAGCGACATTTCCTTGACCGCCTGACCGGCCGTCGGAATGCGAAATCTAAAGGAGCTGCCCCGGCCGACCACGGACTCGGCCCAGATTCGACCCTTGTAGTGCTCCACGATTTCCTTGCAGATAGCCAGCCCCAGGCCCGTGCCGGAAATTTTCTGCCCCTGTCCCCTCTTCTCCAGTTGGTGAAACTTGTCGAAGATCTTGTTCACCTCGTCCGCCGGAATCCCTGGTCCAGTATCGACGACCCGAACCTCGACGAATTCGTTGTCCACGTTGACGGCCTCAACCGTGACCGAACCCCGATCCGTGAACTTGGCAGCGTTGCTCAAAAGATTGATCATCACCTGAAGCATCCGGTCCATGTCCACATAGACTGCCGGGAGATTCTCTTCCACCCGGATCTTCAACTCAACGCCTTCCTTGGCCTCAAACTGGGCCTGAAGCGAGTTTGCGGCGTGTAGAACAAACTCCGAAGCCTGAACAAGCTTGTCATGCCATTCGATCCTGCCGGCCTCGATCTTCGTCAGATCCAAAAAATCGTTGATCAGCCTGGTCATCCGCTCCCCCTCGTGGACCAGGATATTCAGGTTGCCAAGGATCTTCTCGCCCTGAGCCATGAGCTTTTCGTTGCCCTGGGCCAAGGGATGGAAATGGCGGGCGAAGGTCTTGCCGGTGATCTTGGCGAAGCCCAAAAGCGAAGTCAGAGGGGTGCGCAATTCGTGGGAAACCGAGGACAGGAAGGCCGACTTGATCTCGTCCAGATGCCGCAATTGCTGGTTCGAGAACTCCAGCTCCTCGCTCTTACGGGTCAGTTGTCTGGTCCGCTTGCGGATCAGGAACTCCAGGCTGGCGTGGCGCTTGATGAGAGCGACCACCATGTCCGTCTGGGTCACCAGGCCCACAAATCGGCCGGAGTCGTCGGTCACCGTAAGATGGCGAACGCCCAGGTCGTTCATCAGGGAGACTGCGTCGAAGGCGTAGACGCTCTCCTTGATCCCGTGGACCGGACCGCGCATGACCTCCTTCATCCTCTGATCGAGGACCTCCGGCCCGCCCGAAGCCAAACGACCGAGATCTCGCTCGGTGATGATTCCCACAGGACGTTCGTTCTCAACCACCGGGACACAACTGATGTTGTGGCCGAGCATGAGGTTCAGAGCCTCACGCACGGATGTTTCCTTCTGCGCCGTGAATATCTCCCTAGTCATGACCTCGCCCACGGTCTTGATCTCGGCCAGATATTCACGGCCCAGGCTGATCATCAGATCGGTGAAGGTCTTGATGCCCACTACCTTGCCACAAGCGTCGGTCAGCACCAAATGCCGAATCCGGTTCCCGCACATCCGGGAATAGACGTCGTAGAGGTCCTCGTTCTCCGAAACGGTGATCACCCTGGAGGTCATCACGTCCCGGACAAGATAGCCATCGAAGACGAGGCCGAACTTGAGAATGAAACGGACCAGATCCCGCTCGGTCAGGATGCCCACAGCCACATCCCCTCTGACCACGGGCAGGCATGAAATATTCTTGTCCCGCATCAGGGAGACGGCGGCCTTGAGCGTCTCCTCGGGGCCGATAACGTGAAGGTGTGTCGGCATGATCTTCCTTGGCGTTTCTTTGGTCATAGGTTCATCGCAGATCTGCAGGAAGCGGATTCTGACAGGATGGAGGCCGGCTAGGCTAACCCCAGCAGAACCTTGGACAAATCGAGCAGTTCGTCGGGATCGAAAGGCTTGGTCATATACCGGAAAGCCCCTGTTTCCAGGCCCTGCCTGCGGTCCGCCTCCTGGCCCTTGGCCGTCAGCAGGACGATTGTGATTCCCTGCAGGTCCGGATTGGAGGCCACGGCCTCGCAAACCTGATAGCCATTCATCCTGGGCATCATCACGTCCAAAAACACGAGATCCGGAAACTCGTGAACGATGACGTCCAAGGCCTCCTGACCATCCGAGGCCGCCAGAATGCGCACTCCGAAATCGTCCTCCAGCTCCTCCAAAGTCTGTTCCAGCAGCAGCCTGACATGCGCCTCGTCGTCCACGACGAGAATCTTCTTGCTCATTTCCTCGTTCCTTGCAGAGTCGCTCCGGAATATCGTGATCATTCTAAACAGTTTGCGGCCCTGTTGTCGAGTTCATATTCTGATAGATGACCGTCTGACATAAGGCAAAAAAAACCACGAACCTCCTCTGAGGAACGACTGAAATGGATTTTTGCCAAGCATCAGAAATATCAAAATAAACACAACAATTTCAAATTATTAAAAAATATAATTACTTGTTTTCCAGTCGTAGGCATTGCATAAAAAGCCCCTTCCGTGCAATATTTCAACCTAATGATATTCTAAAATTCGTTTTCAAAGAAGTTTCTCCGTGAGCGCATTCCGAATCAACCCTGTATTTTTAGCCGTTCTTGTAATCTTGACTTTCGTCCTAGCTGCCAAGGCTGAATCCAGACCCCATTCCACATTTTCCACGCAAGCCGATGGCCAAGTCGTGGTCGACGGCCTCGCTTTCGGCTCTATGCAAGCCTACCTGAACTCCGACTACTTTCGACTGTCCGGCAAACGCTGCGGAACCATGAGTCCCGAACGTATCGAAAGCGATCAGGGAAGCGCCCAGAAAAGCCTTTCCGACTGCACCACGGCACAAACCGTCATCCAAAACGAGTACTGGCCGAACACGGTTCTGACCATCCCGGTCGTGGTCCATATCATCCACAAAACCGATGGCACGGGAAATCTGGATGATGGCCGTATCAACCGCCAGATCGACGTCTTGAACAAAGATTATGCGGCCATGGCCGGGACCTTGGGCGAAGAAGGGTTTAATACCATGATCCAGTTCAGGCTGGAGACCGTCACCAGAACGGCCAACGACAACTGGTTCGACGACAACGACGAGGAGATCTACAAGACGGCCCTTGGCTGGGACCGGTCCCGCTACTGCAACATCTACGTCAACTCGGCCGGCGGCAACCTCGGCTACGCCTATTTTCCCCAGGACAGCCCCGGCGTTCGCGACGGTCTGGTCATTTTTTATGATGTCTTTGGAGGACGAAGGGAAGGCATTGCTCCGTACAACCAAGGCCGCACCGCCGTCCACGAAATGGGCCACTACCTGGGGCTCTACCACACATTCGAAGGCTACGAGGCCTGTCAGAACACCTACACCACCGGGGACCTGATCGTGGACACCCCGGCCGAGGCCGAAGATCATTACGGATGCACTCAGACCTCAACCTGCGCTTCGCCCGACCCCATCCACAACTACATGAACTACACCGACGACTCGTGCATGAACCAGTTCACTCGAGAGCAGGCCAACCGCATGGTCTGCTCGCTTCTCAATTATCGACCAGACCTCGCGGTCGATCCGCCGAAACCGAGGCCCATCACCCCTGTGTTCATGCTCCTCCTCGACGACTGACCCCACTGATCGCTTCGTCCTGATCGATGCCACTCGTCTGTTCCCCATCAATGCAGAAAAGGCCTCTCCTCGCAATGTCCTTGACAGTTCGAGCACCAGAAGTTTAGGAAACCACGTTCGGCCGCCACAAATCGCACAGGCTTCGGAAGAGCCTGGGCGTCGGCCCGAGACACAACTCAAGCCTCGCCAGACCAGGAGGGTTCATGTTTCTTTCAGATATCGCCTACGCCATGGGAACGACCGGAGACGCATCCGCTCAGGGCGGCAATCCGTTGACCGCCTTCATGCCCCTAATTATCATGTTCGCCATCTTCTACTTTCTGCTCATCAGACCACAGCAGAAAAAGGCCAAGGAACATCGCCAGACCCTGGCCAATCTGAACAAGGGAGACCATATCCTGACCAACGGCGGTCTGTATGGGCGGATCACCGCCATCGCCGAAGACGTTCTGACCGTGGACCTTGGCGAGGAGAATCTGGTTCGCATCAACCGCGGATACATTGCCGGACTGGCCGAGCCCAAGGCCGGAAACGGTGGTACGGCGGCCGCCGAACGGAAAAAAAAGGACAAGAAATAACGGGTTGGGAATCTGGCCCGAACAAGCTGGCAGAATTCGTCTGCCGGCTTGTTTTTTTTCATTTTTCACATCTCTCGAGGTTTTAGAGTTATGAATCGAAGCCTCCGTTGGCGGATCGTGCTTACCGTCTGCGTCGCGCTCCTGGCCATCGCCTACGTCTTGCCGACATTCCCCTCCCTCGTGACCGACGGGTTAAAGCGGATTCTACCCGAACGCCAGATCAGCCTGGGACTGGACCTCAAGGGAGGTATGCACCTGACCCTGGGTGTCGACGTCAAAAAAGCCGTGGCCAACTCCATGGCCCAAACAGGACGCAATCTTCGCGACGAGGCCCGGGAACAAAAAATTGCCGTATTCAGACCCGAGGTCACACCCGAGGGGATGCTGACCTTCGCTCTTCTCAAGAAGGACCAGCAGAAGCAACTTGAGGATCTTCTGGCCGCCAGCTTCCGCCAGGTGCAGATCGTCAACCGGGCCGACGAAGGCAACGATCGAATGGTCTACTCCCTGGCCCTCAAGCCGGAGGACCAGACAAATCTCGAGAAACTGACCATCGAGCAGGCCGTCAAGACTATCCGCAACCGCATCGACCAGTTCGGAGTGTCCGAACCGGACATCAGAAGGCAACAGGACAACCGAATTCAGGTTCAACTTCCAGGCCTCGACGATCCCGAGCGGGCCATCCAGATCATCGGCAAGACCGCCCATCTGGAGTTCATGCTCGTGGACGACACGGCCGATGTGAGCAAGGCCGTCCAGGGGGTCCTTCCTCCTGGCGACGCCCTCTATTTTCTGCACAAGAAACTGGCCGACGGAACCATCTCCAAACAGCCCATGGTCCTCAAGAGCGAAGTCGTCCTGACCGGTGAGTACATCACCGACGCCAGAACCCAGTTCGACTCATACGGACAGCCCTACGTGAGCCTCAACTTCAGCGATCGGGGAGCCAAAATCTTCGAACGGATCACGGCCGAAAATGTCAAGAAGCGTCTGGCCATCGTCCTGGACGGTGCCATCTACTCGGCTCCGGTCATTCAAGAAAAAATTGGTGGAGGCCGGGCCAGCATCTCCGGACAGTTCACCACCGACGAGGCCCACGATCTGGCCCTGGTCCTTCGGGCCGGCTCCCTGCCCGCCCCGGTGGAAATTCTCGAAGAACGGACCATTGGCCCCTCCCTGGGTCAGGAATCCATCGACAAGGGCGTGCTCTCGGCCCTGATCGGTGGCGCCTTGATCCTCGTCTTCATGATCGTTTACTACGGTTTTGCCGGAATCATCGCCGACATCGCCCTGATCTTTAACATCCTCCTTATCATGGCCGGCCTGGCCGGGTTTGGGGCCACACTGACACTGCCGGGCATCGCGGGTATCATTCTGACCATCGGTATGGCCGTGGACGCCAACGTCCTGATCTTCGAGCGCATTCGGGAGGAACTGCGCAAGGGCTTCTCGCCGCGAGCGGCCGTGGACGAGGGCTACAGCCGGGCCACCCTGACCATCCTGGACGCCAATGTGACCACCATCATCGCCGCCGTGGTTCTCTATCAATTCGGGACCGGTCCGATTCGCGGCTTTGCCGTGACCTTGACTCTTGGCATCCTGGCCTCCATGTTCACTGCCCTGTTCGTTTCCAGGATTCTGTTCGACTACTGGCTAAAAAAACGGCCGGCCAACGCCGCCCTGAGCATCTAAAAAGAGAGTGGAGACGAGACCATGGGACTGCGCATCATTCCCCCTGACACGAACATCAATTTTATCGGTGTACGCAAATACGCCTATGCCTTTTCGATCATTCTGATCCTCGTCGGCCTGATTTCCCTTGTCGTCAAGGGCGGGCCTCGCCTGGGCATCGACTTTGCCGGCGGCACCATCATCCAAATCGAATTCGACAAGGGTCTCGATATTGACCGGGTCAAATCCGCATTGAATGACGTGCCCCTGTCCGGTCTGACCATTCAGCGCTTCGGGCAGGATGACGAGAACACCGTTCTACTCCGGACATCCACCGAAGAGGCCAACCCGGAACAGATACGAGCCATGGTTTCCGAGGCCTTGGCCTCCAACATGGCTGACACTCCTTTCACGGTTCAAAGGCTGGAAATGGTCGGCCCGAAGGTTGGAGCCGACCTTCGGGGCAAGGCCCTTGAGGCCCTGTTTTACGCCGTGCTTCTCATTGCCATCTACATCTCCGGCCGATTCGAACAGCGATGGATGACCTCTGCCATCATGGCCGGTGGCCTGGCCGGAACCATCTACGTCCTTCAGCTTATGAGCCTGCCCACCACCTACCTGATCGTGGCCGCCATGCTCATCACGCTTGCGCTCTGCTGGTATCTGAAGCTCAACTATGCGCTGGGAGCCGTAGTGGCTTTGACCCACGACGTCATAGTCACCGTGGGAATTTTCTCCCTGTTGAACAAGGAATTCGACCTGACGATCATCGCCGCTCTGCTGACCATCGTCGGGTATTCGCTGAACGACACCATCATCGTCTTCGACCGCATCAGGGAGAACCTCCGGGGCAAGAGCGGCAAGTCTTCCTTGAGCCGTCTGGTCAACAAGAGCATCAACGAGACCTTGAGCAGGACCATCCTGACATCGGGCACCACCCTGATGGTCGTCTTCTGTCTGTTCCTCTTCGGCGGCGGAGTCATTCACGACTTCGCCTTCGCCCTGCTGGTCGGCATCTTCGTTGGTACCTACTCGTCCATTTACGTGGCCAGTCCCATTCTTCTCGGATTCGGCCCGACCCTTCCCGATTCTGAACCCGAAGACAGGGAGCGAGCCGCGGTCTGAGTCGGCTTCCAAAGTTTCATCGACACGAAAAAGGCCCGCAAATGCGGGCCTTTTTCGTGTCATGGCGCGTCCTTCTTTCGGAAAGTCGACCCTCCAAACGCCCGTCGCTGTTGCCGACGCGGAATCAAAATGCTATGGGGCGCCATCCGAGGGCTGTCCTGAATATCTCAAAATAATAGAACCGCGTACGACGCATCCTCGAGGTGCAGGGAGAAGGACATGAGTGATGATCGATACACCGTCGTCAGCAAGCAGTCATGGTTTTCCAGGCTGAGCGGATCCCTAAAGGCCGTCGGTCTGGGCGTCCTAATATTTTTGGCCGCTTGGCCCCTTTTATGGTGGAATGAAGGCCGGGCCGTCCTCACGGCCAAATCACTGGCCGAAGGAGCAGGAATCGTCGTTTCCGTGTCCGCCAACTGGATCGATCCCGCCAACGAGGGTAGACTGGTCCACGTCAGCGGTCGGGCCGAGACCGATGACACCTTGACCGATCCGGATTTTCCGGCCGCCAGCGTTACAGCCTTACGATTGGATCGCAAGGTCGAGATCTTCCAATGGATGGAACACCAGGAAACCACGGAAAAAAAGAACATGGGCGGATCAGTGGAGCGCCAGACCACCTATACATACTCCAGGGACTGGTCCTCTTCGCGAATCGATTCATCTCGTTTTCACCAGCCCTCCGGCCATGAAAACCCGTCATCGTTACCGTATGAACCGTTTTCTCTAACCGCAACGGATGTTACGATCGGAGCTTTCACCATGCCCCGTTCCCTGACCGACAAGCTGCCCGCGTCGGACACCGTGCGACTCGAAGGGATGGAATCGAAAAACACAACCAGACCTCGCGTCGTACGCGGCCAGTACTACATCGGGGCCAATCCTGACGAACCGGCTGTCGGCGACATGCGCATCCGCCACACCTATGCCCCGCAGCAGGATGTCAGTATCATCGCCCGCCAGCAGGGTAATTCCTTTGGCGGATACCAGACCAGCGACGGCCGTCGCACCCTGCTCATGCTCAAACCGGGACTGCACGACGCAAGTTCCATGTTCAGCGCAGCCCAGAGTGCGAACTCGACCTTGACTTGGCTACTCAGGGCGATCGGTTTCATTCTCATGCTCGCAGGGTTACGCATGATCTTCGGCATCGTCGGAGTCCTCGGCGATGTGGTACCCTTTATCGGCGACGTTCTTCGCCTTGGAACGGGACTGATCTCATTGGCCATCGCCCTTGCCTGCAGCCTGCTGGTCATCGCCATGGCCTGGATTTTCTATCGCCCTGTGCTCGGACTAGCCCTACTGACCGCTGCTGTCGCCGTTTTTGCCGGAGTGATCATGAAGGCCCGCAAGCATCCCCAGACTGCATAAAAAATCCCCCGCAGGGCAAACCCACCAGAAATCCCTCGGCGAGACGATTGAGTGCTTTTGCCGATAGCTAGCAAAAAACCGGCCAGGAACCTTTCCTGGCCGGTTTAATTCAAAAGGCCCGCCCATGCGGGCTATTTTTTCAACCCCAGAAAGATCTATCCTGCCGCCCCTCCGAGATAAGCGTTCTGAACATCAGGGTTTGCCAACAGAGCCTCGGCAGTATCCTCGAGCACGATATCGCCCACCTCCATCACATACCCACGGCTGGCTAATTTCAGAGCAGCCCTGGCGTTTTGCTCAACCAGGAGAACCGTCACTCCGGACTGGTTGATCTCTCGGATAGTGGCGAAAATCGAATTGACCAGGATTGGGGCCAGGCCCAGCGAGGGCTCGTCCAGCAACAAGACGTTCGGTCTAGCCATGAGGGCCCTGGCGATGGCCAGCATCTGCTGCTCCCCACCCGACAGGGTTCCGGCCAATTGACTTTCCCGTTCCTTGAGCCTCGGAAACAGTGTGTACACCCATTGTCTGGTGTCCCGGACGGCGTCGTGATTTTTGCGGGTAAAAGCCCCCAGACGAAGATTTTCGTCCACGGTCAGGGTTCCGAAAACCCGTCTCCCTTCCGGACATTGAGCGATCCCTCTTGTGACCACGGCATGGGCCGGCAGCGCGTGCAAGGGTTCGCCTCGCAAGTAGATCGATCCTCCCGAGGCTCTGACCAGACCGCTGATGGCCATGAGGGTGGTCGACTTGCCCGCCCCGTTGGCGCCGAGAATGGTGACGATCTCACCCTCCTCTATATGCAGACTCACTCCGTGCAAGGCCTCGACGTTTCCGTAACGCACGATGAGATTCTCAATTTTGAGCATTTCTAGTCCTCCGAGGTTCCCAGGTAGGCCTCGATCACCCTGGGATTGGCCTTGATCTCGGTTGGAGTCCCCTGGGCGATCATGGCCCCATGTTCGAGGACCACCAAGTGCTCGCAGATCTTCATGACCAAGTTCATATCGTGCTCGATGAGAAGAACCGTGATTCCCCTGTCCCGCACGGCCCGAATGAGGGAAATCAATTTCTGGGTTTCATGGTCGTTCATGCCCCCGGCCGGCTCATCCAGGATGATGAATTTCGGCTTCGTGGAAAGGGCCCGGGCGATTTCCAGAAGCCTCTGGTTGCCGTACGAAAGGTTCTTGGCCAATTGATCGGCCTGCCCGTCCAGACCGACAAAGGTGAGCTCTTTCATAGCCAGAGCCAATGCCTTGCGCTCCTCAGCCCTTTGGCCCGGCAAGCGGAGCATGGCCCCCAGGACGCCCGAACGCATCCGGCAATGACATCCGGCCAGGGCGTTCTCCAGCACCGTCATGTTCTGGAACAGACGAATGGTCTGGAAGGTCCGGGCAATGCCCAGGGCCACTATACGGTGCGTTGCAAGGCCGATCAAGTTGTGGCCCTGGAAAAGGACCTCGCCCGTGTCAGGCCGATAGTTTCCGGTGATCAGATTAAAAACCGTGGTCTTGCCGGCCCCGTTAGGTCCAATAAGTCCGACAATGGACCCATCCTCAATGTCGAAGGACACGTCGTTCACGGCCATCAGGCCGCCAAAAGATTTAGACAGGTTCTTGATGCCCAGAAGGCTCATAACGACGCCTCCCCGTCCTTGAGTGATTTTGTCGCGTACCGGCGAGGAAGCGGGGGAAGCAATCCCTGGGGACGAAAAACCATCATGGCCACCATGGCCGCGCCGAAAACGAGCATTCGGGCCGTTGCGAACTGCCGGAAAATTTCGGGGAGTCCAATGATCAGAAAGGCCCCGAGGATCACGCCTCGGATGCTCCCTGAACCGCCCAGGATGACGATGGTGAAAAAGACCACCGACTCCCAGAAGGAAAAGGATTCCGGGGCGATGATGGTCATCTTGGTGGCATAGATTGTTCCGACCATTCCGGCCCAAAAGGCCCCCAGGGTGAAGGCCACCAGTTTGTAGTGACCCGTGTCCACCCCGTTGCCTTCGGCCGCTACCTCGTCCTCCTTGATGTAGTTGAGGGCCCGGCCGAATCTCGAATGTGCCAGACGATGGAAAAAGAACACGGTCAGGCCGGCGAAAATCCAGATCAGGTAATAAAATTCCTGCGGCTTGCGGATGGTAAATCCGAACACACTCGGCCGGGATATGCCGAAGATGCCGTTGGCTCCTCCGGTAATGCCGAAGACGTTGTTGATCAAGGCGATGCGGGTGATCTCGACGATGCCGATGGTCACGATGAGAAGGTAGTCCCCCCGGAGATGAATGATGGGCCTGGCCACCACCATGGCAAAGACCGCAGCCACCAGGCCGCTCACGGGCATGAGCCAGAGAACCGGAACGTGGTAAGTCGTGTTCAGGATGGCCGTCGTGTAGGCTCCCATGGCGTAGAATGCCGCGTGGCCCATATGGAAGAGACCGGCGTGACCGAGGATAATGTTCAGGCTCAAAGCCAGTATGGCGTAGAGCCCGACGTTGTTCAAAACATCGGTCCAATAGGAGTCGAGAAACAGGGGCAGCACGGCCATGACGGCCACGAGTGGGATGTATAGGGCCAGGGACCGTTTCATCACACCTTCTCCGCGACCCGTTCACCGAGCAGGCCCGTTGGTCTGACGATGAGGATGAGAATAAGAACACAAAAGGCGATGGCGTCCTTCCATGCGACGGAGATGTAGGCCGCGCCCAGGGCCTCGATGACCCCAAGAAGAAGACCGCCGACCATGGCCCCCGGAATATTCCCGATCCCCCCCAGGATGGCCGCGGTAAAAGCCTTCAGGCCATAGACCCAGCCCATGGTGAAATTGACCTGCCCGTAGTAGAGTCCAACCATAAGCCCGGCCGCTCCACCCAGGGCCGGGCCGATAATGAAGACCAGCATGATTACCCGGTCGACGTTGATACCCATGAGCTTGGCCGCACCCTGATCAATGGCCGCCGCCCTGATGGCAGTGCCGAGCCTCGTTTTCTGGATGAAAAAATACAGAGCGAGCATGAGAACGAGAGAAGTTCCGAAGAGAATGATCCGCATGAGCGGGATATCCAGGCCAAGGACATTCACTGCCATCTTGGGCAGAATGTCGTGGGGATAGACCCTGAACCTGGCCCCGTAGATGAGCATGATGGTGTTCTGGAGAAAAATGGACGCCCCCAGGGCCGAAACCACCGCCGAAAGCCGGGGCGAGGACCGCAGGGGTTTGTAAGCCACACGGTCGAGGACCACTCCGACCACGGCCACCAGGCCCATGACCATGAGAGCCAGTACCAACACTCCGGCCAGAGGGCCTAGATGGTCGGTCAGACCAAGAGACAGGAGAACCGTAAGCCCAAGATAGGCCCCTATGGTGAACAGATCTCCGTGGGCGAAGTTGATGAGCTTCATGACCCCGTAGACCATGGTGTAGCCAAGGGCGATGAGGGCGTAAATCCCCCCCACGGCCAGTCCGTTGGTCAATTGCTGAAAAAATTGCTCCATTGGCCGTTCCTGCGCGTCGGTTGAGTGATGGCGGTAGTGGATGATCCGACAACCGGAACCGTCGGAAAAAGGGGCGAGGTCTAAAAGACCCCGCCCCATGAACCCGATCTAGGGAAGCAGGACGAAGTTGCCTGCGGCGTCGACCTCGTACACCCGGTACAAGTCACCGATACGGTCGCCCTTCTCATTGAATGAGATGTCCCCTGTCAGCCCCGGATACTTGTCCAGCTTTTCCTTGAGATACGAGGCGATGGTCGCCGGGTCTTCGCTCCCGGTCTTGGCGATGGCCTCGACAATAACATTAAAGGCGTCACCAGCCAGAACCGACCAGATGGACACGGGCATGGCCTTGAACTTGGCTTGGTAGGAGGCCAGGAAGGCCTTGGCGTCGGCCCGGTCCAAGTCCTGGGGCAGAGGCGGGCTCAGGAACATGAAGCCCTGGGCAGGTTCCTTGCCGGCGATCTTGACCAGGTCGCTGTTGTTGGTGGCGTCACCGCCGAGCATGGGCACCAGCCAGTTCATTTCCTTTTTCTGACGAAGCAGCAGACCGGCTTCGGGATAATAGCCGGTGAAAAAGATGACATCGGGGTTGGCGGCCTTGAGGTTCGTCAGGATGGCTGAATAGTCCTGCTCCTTGGGAGTCAGAGCATCGAAGAAGGCGATCTTCACTCCGTTGGCGTCCAGAATAGCCTTGGTCTCATCGGCCAAACCCTTGGCGTAGGACGTGTTGTCATGCAGGATGGCTACATTCTTGAACCCCTTGTCCATGATCGTCTTGGCCGCCACCTTTCCCTGCTCGTCGTCGCGGGGGCTAGTCCGGAAAAACTTGGCCAACCCCTTCTCGGATAGACGAACGGCCGTGGAGCCGGTGGCCACCTGAACGATGCCAGCCTCATCATAGATGTTCTGGGAGGCTTCAGTCACCGAAGAACCATACGTGCCGATGACGGCCGTAACACCCTTGGTGCTCAGGCGCTGGGCGGCCAAGGCGGCGGAGCGCGGATCGCCGGCGTCGTCCTCGACCACAACGGTCACCTGCTTGCCGAGCAGGCCTCCAGCCGCATTCAGTTCATCGGCCAGCAACTCCACGATCTGTTTCATGTCCTGGCCCTCACTGGCCCAAGATCCGGTCAGTGGGCACATGACGCCGATCTTGATTTCGGCGGCCAAGGACGATCCCGCGCCCAGGCCCAAGGCAAGAATCAGCGACACCAATACAAACACCATTCTCCTCTTCATTCGGATTCCTCCTGCGCGATGCATGGTTATGGGGTACACGACACCGGCACGTCACCGGATTAGTAAGGGACACGGGTCCGTCGGACCGGAAAACATCGAAACATCCTCGGTCCGGAGACGTTGGACCGATACCCGAAAGCCGCTTCAAAGGCAATAGGTTCGGGCGGCGACGATCAAGCGCTGCCCGATTCACCTCATCTCAACTCCTTGACAATGCATTCAATCAAGAATAGTTCTCAATCCATTATGAAAACGGAACTCGGACCTGATCGAAGGATCACTAAGCAACGGCGTGTCATCCTCGACATTCTCAAAAGCCTCAAATCGCATCCGACTGCGGACGAGCTCTACGATCTCGTCCGTCCGGTCATGCCAAGCATCAGCCTCGGCACCGTCTACCGGAACCTCGAAGTCCTCAGTAGCTGCGGCTTGGCCCGGACTATCCAGGGCTTCGGCAATAAGATGCGCTTTGACGGAGACGTAAGCCCGCACCATCATGTCATCTGTGAATCATGCGGCTCAATAGGGGATGTCTGGGGATTCAAGATCGACGCCTCGGCCCCGGACGGGGACGCTGCGTCGGATTTCCAAATCCGTGACTTCGAGGTTGTCTTTCACGGTCTCTGCCCTCGTTG
This sequence comes from Deltaproteobacteria bacterium, assembly GCA_009929795.1. Classification (NCBI taxonomy): domain Bacteria; kingdom Pseudomonadati; phylum Myxococcota; class Myxococcia; species Deltaproteobacteria bacterium. The sequence continues at coordinate 14,459 of RZZR01000032.1, forward strand.
CCGAGGGGCGGCGAACCACGCCGAAGAAGAGCCGACGTACTGAACCGACCGCGCCCTTCCCCCTGCCCCCCTTTACAGATTCCGGCGGCGGTCTTAGCATTGAAACCGTTTCTTTCGGCGAAGCGGCGTCATTTGCATCAGCGACTTTATTTGCCGCGTCGAAAGTTATTCCCTGTTGCCTTCAACACCGAAACCAAGAGAGGCGTACATGAAACCGATCAAAGGCACCCAGACCGAAAAAAACCTCCTCATCGCCTTCAGTGGTGAATCACAAGCTAGGAATAGGTACACGTATTTCGCCAGCGTGGCCAAAAAAGAAGGATACGTTCAGATTTCCGACATCTTCACCGAAACTGCCAATCAGGAAAAGGAACACGCCAAGCGTCTCTTCAAATATTTGGAAGGTGGTGAACTCGAAGTATGCGCCTCCTATCCGGCCGGAGTCATCGGCTCAACCGTGGACAACCTTTTGGCCGCTGCCGACGGTGAACAGCATGAGCATGAGAGCATGTACCCGGAATTTGCCCAAACGGCCGAAGCCGAGGGGTTTGCGGAATTGGGCGCGGTGTTCAGGGCCATCGCCGTGGCCGAAAAGCAGCACGAAAAACGCTACCGCGACCTGGCCGCCAACATCAAGGCCGGCCGTGTTTTCCAGAAGGATGCCTGTGTGGTCTGGAGATGCCGAAACTGCGGATACATCCACACGGCCCAAGCAGCTCCAAGGGTCTGTCCGGCCTGCGACCATCCCCAGGCCCACTTTGAACTGCTGGGTGAAAACTGGTAACCATGGTTGAAACGATCAGTTCTTGATTACAATCGAACGAAACACGGGAGGAGTCATGGCCAAGCAATATGAAATCTACAAATGTGAGATCTGCGGAAACATCATTGAGGTTTTACACGGAGGAGCCGGGGAACTGGTCTGCTGCGGACAGCCAATGAAGCTCATGGCCGAGGGCACTATCGACGCCAGCAAGGAAAAGCATGTCCCAGTCATTGAAAAGACGGACACAGGCTTCAAGGTCATTGTAGGTTCAGTCGTCCATCCAATGGAAGAAAAACACTACATCGAGTGGATTGAGCTCATTGCAGACGGCAGATCCTACAAGGCATTTCTGGCTCCCGGGGCCAAGCCCGAGGCCGAGTTTTGCATCCAGGCCCAAAAAGTCACGGCCAGGGAATATTGCAATATTCACGGACTCTGGAAGGCAGAGGGCTGATCCGCCACCGGGTGGCCTCGTGGCCAAAAATCTGAAAGGGCAAGGAACATACCCACCGCATAACCACAGGAGATTCGACATGGATCGATACATCTGCACCATCTGCGGATACGTCTACGACCCGAAGGACGGTGACCCGGACAACGGTGTCAAGCCCGGAACCGCCTTTGCTGATGTGCCCGATGATTGGACCTGTCCCATCTGCGGGGCGGCCAAGGACGACTTCCAGAAAGAAGGCTGATCCTTTTTATCCCCCGCTCCGGCGGGGGATTTTATTTTAACCCTCAACGACAAACGGAATCGACATCATGCCCGCTATCGAAATAAAGAAAAACGTGTTCTGGGTCGGAGTGTTGGACTGGAACCTCAGAAACTTTCACGGCTATTCCAGGTCCGATAGGGGTACGACCTACAACGCCTACTTGATCTTGGACGACAAGATAACCCTGGTAGACACGGTCCCCTTTGAATTTCGCATGGACCTCTACCATCAGATCCGGGGTCTCGTGCCCCTGGAAAAAATCGACTACATCATTTCAAACCACATGGAGCCCGACCATGCCGGGGCCCTGGACTGGATCGTCGAACGGATCAATCCAGAAAAGATATTTTGCTCGACCATGGGCAAAAAAATCCTCGACGACCAATTTCACGGCCGCCAATGGCCCCTGGAAGTGGTCAAGACAGGGGACACCCTGTCCCTGGGCAAGAAGACCGTCCGGTTCATGGAAACCAGGATGCTTCACTGGCCCGACAGCATGTTTTCCCTCCTGGTCGAGGATAGGCTTCTCTTTTCCAACGATGCCTTTGGACAGAACATCGCTTCGTCCAAAATCTTCGACGACGAGCACGACCTTGAGGACCTGCTCCGGGCCTCATCCCACTACTACGCAAACATCATCCTGCCCTTCTCCAACCTTGTTCTGAAGACCCTGCAGGCCGTGGCTGACGCAAAGCTTGACATCGACATGATCGCCCCGGACCACGGGGTTGTCTGGCGCTCCCACGTCGCTGACATCCTCAAGGCCTACGGCCGGTTCGCCCGCCAGGAGACCGCGCCCAAGGCCGTCATCGCCTACGACACCATGTGGAAGAGTACCGAAAAAATGGCCAAGGCCGTGGCCGAAGGCCTTCTGGAAAAGGGTGTCGAGGCCCGTCTCATGCACCTCAAGTCGTACCACCACAGCGACATCATGGGAGAGCTGGCCGACGCAAAGGCCCTTGTCATCGGGTCCCCGACCCACAACAACGGCATGCTCCCCCTGGTGGCCGATCTTTTGACCTATGTCGAGGGATTGCGGCCTCAGAACAGGATCGGAGCGGCCTTCGGCTCCTATGGATGGAGCGGCGAGGCCGTGAAGAAGATTTCGGATTGGCTGTCCTCGGCCGGATTCGAGGTCGTTGAGGGAGTCAGAGCCAAATATGTCCCCACCCACGATGCCCTGGCCCAGAGCAAGGCCCTGGGGCACTCACTGGCTGAAAAAATCAAGGAAACATCCAACCAATAAAACGAGTGGGGTCCGGCCCCCATGGTCCGGACCCCGAAAAATCGGAGGGAAATCTTGGCTCGAACCACCGGCACGGAAACCGGGTCTCCTGTCAGCGGCCGAAAAGTCAAACTCCAGGTCTTCGAGATCCTCGAGGACGCCTCATGGGAAACCCGTCTGCCCGAGCTTCTCGAACTTCCTTCAGCCAAGGTCGTGGGACCTTTGTTTTCCTCGCTTTACAACGCCGACCCATTGGTCAAATGGCACGGGGTCACAGCCTTTGGCCTGATCGTCCCGGCCATGGCCGATCAAAGGATGGAGAGCGGCCGTATCGTCCTGCGTCGATGCATGTGGTCCCTGAGCGACGAATCCGGAGGTATCGGCTGGGGCATCCCCGAAACCATGGGGGAAATCCTGACCAACCACAAAACCCTGGCCGAAGAATTCCACTCCATTCTTCTCTCCTACATCAAGGAAAGCGAAGACTCTCCGGACAATTATCTCGAGTACGCACCCCTCAGACGAGGCGCAGTCTGGGCAGCTGGCCGTCTGGCCGAGACCAAACCTGATTTGGCTGTCAAGGCCGCTGCCGATCTGCGATCATGCCTGAGCGACCCCGATGCCTCAATCAGGGGTACAGCCTGCTGGGCCTTGGGATTTCTCCAGGGCCACTTCTCCCCGAACGATCTGGAACCGCTTCTATTCGACGATGCCAACCTCGACCTCTACAAAAAGCGAAAACTCGCCTCGGTCACCGTTGCCGGTCTTGCCCGTGAAGCCCTGGAAGGAACCTCCGGCGGAACCCGGATCTAGCCTCCAAGCTCGGGATTCTCCAAAACGTCCACCCCATCCGGAGGGGTGAACGTGAAGACTTCCGAGTCCAAAGGGGCGTTGACCTGCATGTCTCGGAGTTCTAGCTCGTTTCCGTTGCCGAAGAAGTCGACCAGCAGGATCCGGCGCAGCAGAGCCGATTCTGGCTCGACCCAAAGATAGGCAAGGACCAGGCTTGGTTCAGGTTCCTTGGGCACGAGCCTCAATTTGGCCAAACCGTCGTCAACTCCCTGATCGGTCACGTTGAAGTCCTCCTCCAGCATGGCCTGACCGGATATGAAGCGGAGCATGGTCTTGGACGAGAAGACCTGCCCGGCCGGGTAGGTGTAGGCCACTTCCTCATCCGGAAAATAGTCCCAGACGATCTCGGGACCGACGACCAGAATTTCCCGCTCCGGGGCTGTGGTCTCCCATCGGACCAGCCCGGGTTTCTTGAATTGAATAACCCCGCTCCGGTCCCTGACTTCCTGGGTCGCCGCGTTGGTCAGCTTCTGTGCGAAATCGGTTTGAAAGGATTCAATGGACTCGTAGGCTTTCTGGACCCGTCCGGCCAGGCCATCGGCCAAGGCTGGCTGCCAGATGGCCGCCAGTACCAGAACAACAAACACAATAGTCAATCTGCGACGTAACATACTTTCTCCTTGCGATTACTCAGCGAATCGCATCCCTGGCCCGAATCTCGGCCCGCTTGATTTTTCCACTGATGGTCTTGGGCAGTTCCTGAACGTATTCAATCATCCGCGGATACTTGTAGGGGGCCGTGACCTTCTTGACATGAGCCTGGAGTTCCAAGGTCAGCCGCTCGGAAGGCTCAAACCCCGGGGCCAAAACCACCGTGGCCTTGACCGCCTGGCCCCGAACCGGATCCGGCACTCCGGTCACCGCCGCCTCGACCACAGCCTCGTGCAGGATGAGGGCGCTCTCTACCTCGAAGGGACCGATCCTGTACCCGGAACTCTTGATCAGGTCATCCACCCGGCCCAGGAACCACAAGTATCCGTCCTCATCCATCCAGGCCTTGTCGCCGGTTCTGTAATACCCGTCTCTCATGGCCGCCGCTGTCTTCTCCTCATCCTTGAGATAGCCGTCCATCAGGCCGACAGGCTTCCCCGTGGAGATATCGACGCAAATTTCGCCTTCCACGCCGGGAGGACAGATACGGCCCTCATCGTCCAGAAGCACGATGTTCCAGCCCGGTGTCGGCCTGCCGATGGAACCCGGCTTGGCCTCCATGAACGGAAACGTGGCCACCTGCAAGGTGGTCTCGGTCTGTCCATAGCCCTCGTGGATGGGCAGGCCCGTGGCCTCCTTCCAGGCATGAAAGACCCCTTCGTTTAAAAGCTCCCCGGCCGTGGTGCAGTGACGCAGAGCCCGTAGGTCATAGTCGGTAAGATTCGTGCGGATCAAAAACCGATAGACCGTGGGCGGTGCGCAAAACCCGGTCACCCTGTGCTCGGCCAAGACCTTGAGAAGGACGTCGGGATCGAACTTGCCTCTGAAATCATAGACAAAGACCACCGCCCCGGCCATCCACTGGCCGTAAAACTTCCCCCAAACCGCCTTGCCCCAACCGGTATCGGCCAGGGTCAGATGGATGTCTCCGGGCTCCAGATCATGCCAGTACATGGCTGTGGTCAGATGTCCAAGGGGATAGAAGTGACTGTGCTGGACCATCTTAGGTTGGCCGGTGGTTCCCGAGGAAAAAAAGATTAGAAGGGGGTCGTTGCCTCCCACATGAGGTGCGGGGCGCTCGAAAACCGGCGAGGCGGCTTCGACGCGCTCCTCGTAGGACGCCCATCCGGCTCTCGGGCCATCGGAACCCACGACCAGGAGCATCTCCAATCCGGGGCAGGAGGCCCGGGCCGCGTCGACGTTCCCGGCCACCGAGAACTCGGCCACGACGCCCTTGATCTCAGCGAAGCGGACTCGGTACTCAATGTCTTTGGGGGTCAGCAAATTGGGTGATGGGATGGCCACGGCACCGATCTTGTGCAAAGCCAGCATGGTCACCCAAAACTCAACCCGTCGACAGAGAATGACCATGACCCTGTCCCCCCGGCCAATGCCCATGGATTTCAGGACGTTGGCCAGTCTCGAGGATCTCTCCGAAAAAAAAGTGTATGTGTATTCCCGACGGCAGTGGTGGGTGTCGACGTGGATCATGGCCAGGGCATGTCCGTCGCGTTCGGCCCTGACATCCATCGCGTCAAAGGCGAAGTTGAATCCTTCCGGACAGACCGGGACGAAGGTCGAAACAAAATCGTCGTAACTCGTGAAGCGTCGCTTTTCAGGCAGCATTTCCTCTCCTGGAATGATGTATCTGTGGGAAGGACAAAAGCGGGCGGGACCCGATCACAGGCTAAATGATCACGTCCAAAAAGACGGCCGGCCGGCCGTCCAGGCCTCGCAGTGAGTGAGGGGTCCGGGACGTGAAGTACAGGCTGTCTCCGGGCTCCACAACGACAACGCGTTCCCCGAGAACGACCTCTAGGCGGCCTTCAAGGCCGAAGATGAACTCCTGGCCCGGGTGCTCGTTGAAGGTCGCTTCATGCCCCTCCCTAGGCGGGACCGTGACCAGAAAGGGCTCCATCCTCCGACCAACGAACCGGTAGGCCAGGCTCTTGTAGTCGTAGTCTTTTCGGCGTTCGACACTCATGCCACGACCCTGTTTGACTAGAGAAAACCCGTGCAGATGGGATTCTTTCCCCGAAATCAGCACCGTCAGGTCTACGCCATACTTCTGGGCGACATGAAAGAGATAGCTGACCGGAATCTCGGCCGCGCCACCCTCGTAGCTCTCGACATCGGCCGCAGAAACTTCAAGATCCCCGGCCATCTCATCCAGACTCAGCCCCAGCGCGTCCCGCAGCCCCCGGAGCCTGGGGGCGATCTCCTTGCAGCTCTGAGTGTTCACATCCATTGTTTCTCCCGTGGTGTGTTTCGAATCGACTCGCCAGACAAGTCGATCTCTTCCTGAAAACGACAAAAACGGCCCGTTCCCTCCTGTCTTATTGAAAGGTGGGATAGCGGACCGGTTTCCTTCATTGAACCGAGACGGACAAAGATTTCAAGCTAAAAATCAGGAAACCGTCTCGGCCGAAATTAGACCGACACGACTGAATTCTCGGAGTTACCAAACGGGGTCGGACGATAGCCGTCGGCCGACCAATCGTTCTCCCAATCCATCTCGTCGATGAGATAGCGGAACTGATAATCCCGATCGGTTTCCAAATCGAGCTGGAGTTTGAACGACCCGTCCTTGAGACGTTGCATAGGCATGGCGTAGATGTCCCACCCGTTGAATTCCCCGACCAGATTCACGCTTCCGGCCCCAGGTGCCATCTCAGCCGGAACCCGGAAGGTCACCTTGCAGATCGGCTTTGTTTTCAGATACTTCTTTTCCAGACTCATTATCTCATCCTCCTTTGAAGCCACCACCGACCGAGCCAACCAGTTTGCCCAGGCTGCGGTAAGCCTTCATATAGCTTAACGCGGACACATTCCATGAAAAATCCACGCTCATTCCTCGAATTTGCAGAGCCTTCCAGGCCTTGGGATCCGACCATACGCCGACGGCCTGATCAATGGCTCCCAGGAAATCTTCCCCGGTCGGGCTCTGAAACGTGAACCCGTTGGCCTGAGGATCGGGATAGGGGACGATAGTATCCTTGAGCCCGCCGACGGCCGTGGCCACTGGAGGAGTCCCATAACTCAAGCTGTACATCTGGGTCAGGCCGCAGGGCTCATATCTGGAAGGCATCAGAAAAATGTCCGACCCGGCCTGAATCTGATGGGCCAACTCCTCAGTGTAGCCGACCACGGCACAGACCCGGCCCGGGTAGAGTTCCGAGGCCTCCATGAGCCTCGCCTCGAACGCGGTCCCGCCCTCGCCCAAAACCACCAGGCCCACATTGCGCTTCATGAGCCTGGGCAATATCTCTAGGACGATATCAATCCCCTTCTGCTCTCGCAACCGGCCAATGAAGCCCAAAATTGGCCTCCGGGCCAGGCCCGGGTCGAGACCCAGGTCCTCGATCAGGAACTCCTTGCACATCTCCTTGCCCCGAAGATCGTCCCTGCCGTATCTGGCGTGAAGAAACATGTCGGCCTCGGGATTCCAGACCGAACGATCCATCCCATTCAAGATACCGACCAAACGATCCCGACGGCTCTGTAGAACTCCCTCCAGGCCGCACCCGAACTCCGGGGTCAAAATTTCCCGGGCGTAACTCGGGCTGACGGTGGTTATCAAATCGGCGTAGGAGATGCCCGCCTTGAGAAGGTTGAAGCCTCCATGAAACTCGGCCCCGTGTATGTTCCAGGTCCAGTCAGGCAGCCCGCTGTTCAAGAACAGACGGGACGAGAACCAGCCCTGAAAGGCCAGGTTGTGAATGGTCAGAACCGAGGCCGTCCCCGACCAGAAGGGGTCCTCCAGACGCCAGGCGTAAAGAAAGGCCGGCACCAAAGCAGCGTGCCAATCGTGGACATGGACGATCTCCGGCGCCTGCCCCAGACGCTTGATGATCGACAAGACCGCCCGGCAAAAAAAAATGAATCGCTCGCAATTGTCGAAATAGTCACCATGATGGGTGCAATAGTAATTCCGGCGGTCGAAATACTCCCCACGATCGACAAAATAGACGGGCATGCCCTCGAAATCGGCCTTGTAGACGTCGGCCGTGATGTCCGGCCAAGGATAGCCCACGGGACAATTTTCGGCCACAAGCCGCATCTTGTAGCGCGAGGTCGAAATCCGGCCGTAGAACGGGGTGATCACGCTGACGTCGAGCCCCATCTTGTGCAGGGTCAGGGGTAACACCCCCATGACGTCGGCCAACCCTCCGCTCTTGGAAAACGGATAGATCTCTGAAGCGGCAAAGACGATGCCCTGCATACCTCGTTACAAACTCCTTCGATCGAAACCCTTTCCAGTTCCGGATACGGGATTGAACCGGGCCCTGACTTCAACAAAGTCCTCAAGGATTGAACCGTGGTCGAAGGCCAAGTCTCCGGGCAGGGCGTCAAGCGGAAAAAATCGGGCCTCGGCGGCGTCATCTCCCCCCCGAGGATCCGCATCGACCACGCAGATGGCCGTGAAGACCACGCTCATGGTATGCCCTCGAGGATCTCGGCGAGGATCAGAATAGATCCCCAGCAGGCCCGTGAGTTCGACCTCGAGACCCGTCTCCTCCAGAGCCTCCCGCACGGCGGCCGTCTCGACCCGCTCGCCATAGTCCACGAATCCACCAGGCAGTGCCCATCCCAGAGGGGGATTTTTGCGCCGGACAAGAACAACTCCCCGCCCCGGTCTGTGAATGATCACGTCCACCGTCGGAAAAGGATTGCGGGCTCGGCTCAAGACCGCCCCGCCGCAATGGGGACATTCTGTGGCGCCAAACACTTGAGTCGATTTCAGGTTGACGACATGACGACCTTGGCCCTACTAGCGGGCTGACCTGTACACAATTCGGGAACTACCACAGCCCAGCTCAGTCGTCCACTGGTATCGGGCCGAAGTCAGGGATACTGGCCAGCTACAAAAAAACCGGCTGACTGGGGACCACCCCCGGTCAGCCGGCTTTTGCAAAAGGAGGAAGATTGTCTTCTCTAATGCAAAACTGGTTCCATTCGACGAACAAAAGGGATGTTCTTCCAACAACATAATGTTTTACTGAATTTTTTTTTGAAATGAAGATTCCCGTTTATGTGGAACTAATGATCGTCGAGGGTACAAATTTTTCAACCACTGGTCTGGAAAAGCCTGATGGCTCCAAGGATACCGGTTCAAATTTTTCAACCGACAAAACGTCGAAGCGGGTCTGAAACGAAACGGCAGGACCCGATCGAGACAACCCATCATGGACATCTAACACACTATAGGGAGGCATTCATGCTCGTCGGCATACTAAAAGAGATCAAGGTCGAGGAAAACAGGGTCTGCATGACCCCGGCCGGGGCGGAGATGATGATTCAGAACGGGCACACCGTTCTGGTGGAGACCATGGCCGGAGTCGGCAGCGGTTTTCCTGATGAGGCCTATGTCCAGGCCGGAGCCAGCATCGTTAAGACCCCAGCTGAAATCTTCGCCAAGAGCGACATGGTCATGCATGTCAAGGAACCACAACCCTCCGAATACCAGATGGTCAAAAAAGGGCAGATCGTCTTCACGTATTTCCATTTCGCAGCTGACGAACAGCTGACCAAGAATTTTCAGAAAACAGACTCCGTGGCCATCGCCTACGAGACCGTGGAGGACAAGAATCATCGTCTTCCCCTGCTCACGCCCATGAGCGAGGTGGCTGGCCGCATGGCCGTGCAAGAAGCGGCCAAGTACAGTGAACGGATTCATGGCGGCCGGGGCATCCTCTTCGGCGGGGTGACCGGCGTGGCCCCGGCCACCATCCTCGTCCTCGGGGGAGGCATTGTCGGGACCAACGCAGCCCTCATGGCCGCAGGGCTCGGAGCCAGGGTCTACATCCTGGACATGAACCTGGACCGACTCCGCTACCTTTCGGAGATCATGCCCAAGAACTGTATCCCGCTCATGTCCTCCCCGGCCGCCGTCCGTGAACTGTCGAAAGAGGCCGACGCGGTCATCGGAGCCGTGCTGGTCATCGGGGCCAAGGCCCCCAAGCTCATCACCCGGGAAATGCTCAAGGACATGAAGCCCGGTGCGGTCCTCGTGGACGTGGCCATCGACCAGGGCGGCTGTTTCGAAACGTCCAAGCCGACGACCCACAACAACCCGACCTACACCGTGGACGGCATCGTCCACTATTGTGTGGCCAACATGCCCGGGGCCGTGCCCATCACCTCTACCATCGCTCTGACCAACGCCACACTGCCCTACGCCATCCGCATCGCCAACATGGGCTGGAAAGGGGCCTGTCAGGCTGATCCAGGCCTCAAAAGGGGCCTGAACATGGTCAACGGCAAGATCACCTACCGCGAGGTGGCCGAGGCCTTCAATCTCGACTACACGCCTGTGGACGAGTTCTTCTGATAACCATCTCAAGCCCGAAAG
>RZZR01000033.1 GCA_009929795.1 Deltaproteobacteria bacterium
CCGTTTGACCCACCTCCATGGCGCGAAGCTGTATCTGGCCAGCAGGCGCAGCCAGATCAGAACCACGAGATTGAAGATCGTCCCGCAATTGATGGACAGAAATGTGGCCCAGGCCAGACCCTTGTACCCGTAGGCAGGAAAACCCCAATATCCGAGGCCGAAGGCCAGGTCGCCGAAGGTGTTGGCAGCCGTGACCAGCATGATGGCGTACAGCGGATACATGACCCGCTGCTGGGCCCGAAAGATGGCGTTGCTGATGATGAAAAGATAATACGAGGGCAGCAGGTAGACGTAGATTTCAAAGATATCCGCGGCAATGGGAGCGATATCCTCCGGCATCCTCATGATGCCCGGCAAGGCCGATTTCACGGCCAAACCGATGACCAGAAGCATGATGCCCATGGCCAGCCCGGATTGAAGGCCCAGACCGACGTAGCGTTGGATGCGGCGAAACAGGCCGGCGCCCATTGATTGGCTGATAGCCGCCACGCTGCCGTTGGCAAAGGCTATGGCCACCACCAGGAAAAAGAACATGGCCTGGGTGGTCAGCCCGATGCAGGCCTGGACGTCCCGGCCCAGGCGACCGGCCGCCCAGACATCAACGAAGCCGATCAGGAAATGGAAAAAAGTCATCAGGACCTGGGGCCAGGCCAGCCTGACGATGGTCCTGTAGGGCGACCGCCGGATATCGTTTGCCAGAAGTTCCTTCAAGGCTCTATGCTCCGCCTGTCCGTTCGGATCTTGCCGACCGGACGTCCGTGGTTATCAGTCAATTCGTGCGGATCGCGCTCCTTCCGGGCGCCCAACCAATGTCATCGAGGAGGACACAATGCCTGACAAAACCCAGGTTCTGATCGTCGGCCAGGGCCCGGCTGGCCTTTCCGCAGCCATCTACACCGGACGGGCCGGCTACGACACCCTCATCCTCGGCTGCCCGCCCAAGGTGGCCGGAGACTACGAGATAGACAACTATTTCGGATTCTCGGAAACCATTTCAGGCCGCGAACTGATCGACCGAGGCATTGCCCAGGCCCGGCGGTTCGGGGTCGATATCCGTTGCGACCGGGTCCTCGGCATTCACCACGGCCAGAACAGCGGCTTCCATGTCCGGACCGAAAAGGGCGAGGTCGAGGCCGATGCCGTCATCCTGGCCACGGGCGTATCTCGAATCCGGCCCGGAATCTCCAATCTCGGAGACTATGAGGGCAAGGGCGTGTCCTATTGCGTCAGCTGCGACGGGTTCTTCTTCAAAGGCGCCCGGGTCGTGGTCGCCGGCGAGGGAGTGTTCGCCGCCAACCAGGCCCTGGAACTCCTCCAGTACACCCCCCATGTGACCGTCTGCACCCAGGGCAAGGCCCCGACCATGACCCAGGAGTTCAGGGACCGTCTCGACAAAATGGGTATCCCCGTTCTGGAAGACAAGATCGTCACCCTTGAAGGCCAGGGAACACTCCAGTCCATGGTTCTGGAATCTGGGCAAAGACTTGAAGCCGAGGGACTGTTCATCGCCATGGGCGAGGCCTCGTCCAACGACTTCGCCTACACCCTGGGCCTGGAGCGCCGGGGAGTATTCATAGATGCCGACTGCGACCAAAAGACAAATATCCCCGGTGTGTTCGCCGCCGGCGACTGCGTGGGCCGCTTCCTCCAGATCAGTGTGGCCGTGGGCGAAGGGGCCAAGGCCGCCCGAGCGGCCATCAATCACCTGAAAAAGGTCAACTGAACCCGTGATCGGCCGAAGTCCGAGACCCGTCATCCAGGTGGCCGGGATTCGTACTCCGGAAGAGGCCCGCATGGTGGCCGAGGCCGGGGCCACCCATGTGGGCTTTCCTTTATGCTTGGACGTCCATGCCGAGGATCTCCCTCTCAAAGATGTCCGGGCCATTGTTCAAGATCTTCCCTCATTCACGACTCCGGTCGTCATCACCTATCTGGATCGGGCCGTCGATATCCTGTCCCTGGTCCATGACACTGATGCCGACTGGGTTCAGCTCCACGGGCCCGTTCCTGTCCTGGAGCTGGAAAAACTGATCCCCAGCCGGACTGCTGGCACCTTGACCGTCATCAAGAGTCTGATCATCGGCCCACGGACTGCGAACATGGACCGGGAAATCGCCGCTCTGGCCCCCCTTGTGGACTGGTTCATCACCGACACCTACGACCCTGCCACCGGGGCCAGCGGAGCCACGGGCAAAACCCATGACTGGGATGTCAGCCGACGGATCGTCGAGATCTCCCCCAGACCTGTCATTCTGGCCGGGGGACTGAATCCGGACAATATACTTCTGGCCGTGGAGACGATCAGCCCTCAGGGGGTCGACGCCCACACCGGGCTCGAGGATGAAAGGGGATTCAAGGACAAGAAAAAGGTCCGGGCCTTCGTAGACAAGGCCAGACAGGCCCTGGCCCGATGCCGGACGTCAGGGATTTCGGGGTCCGGGCCCTAACTGGAGGGGGGTGGATCCTTGGCCTCGACCACCGTGACCTCGAACTCCTTGACCGTATCCGGAGGGTTGGGCACCACGACCATGAATGGGGTGTCACCCCCCGGGGCGACATTGGTATTGTTGGTCAGAATGCCAACCTTGGCGCTCAAGGCCGCCTCCAGTTCCTCGGCGTTATAGACCTGAAGCTGAAACAGCGACACCGTGTTCCCGCAATAGAACTCCCTGGTCACCACCCGGTTGCCCCCGGAATCCAGAAGATCGGCCCGGACCTTGATCAGTTCCTTGGTCGTTGGAAACCGGTTCACGGCCTTTCCCTCGATGACGAACAGGCGGCCGATTTTCTCGTTGTTAACAGTGTACTGCCGGACGTTCTCCAGGGAGATGTCCCTGACCTGAGCCGCGGCCATGGCTGGATCGACGGCCTGCTCCACCTGGCTAACCGTATCATCCCCGCCCATCCAGGACGGAAAATGCGGCTTGAGCAGCGGATAATACATCCACAACGCCAAAAAAACCGACAAGATGAGAACCAGGGCCAAGGTGGCCACAAGAACCCGGCTGCCTCCCTTGACGGGTGGCGCATCAAAGTCGATGCGAAAATCGGTCTTTTCGTCTCCTGCCGAGGCCCCGGCAGACTCACCCTTCTTTGATGCACCGACCTCCTGACTATCTTCCCACTGGTTGTCGGGTTCGGCGCCACCCTCGTCGAAGACGGGCATCTCCGACAATTCCGGCTCCTCTTCAGGGGGATGCCGAAACAAATGGCTGCACTTTGAGCATCGCATGGTGATGCTCCCGGATTTGATATTCGACTCGTCGAAGCGGTACTTGGTCCGGCAATTGGGACATTGGACGATCATGACGTTTCCCCCTGACCTGGAGTGAGCTCGTAAATGCCGGGCTTATGCCGATATTTCTCGGCATAATCAAGCCCATACCCGACGATGAAGCCCTCGCGAAGCTTGAAACCAGAGAAATCCACCCGAACCTCGGCCTCCCGGCGCTCGTATTTGTCCACCAGGGCCGCGATGCGGACGCTATTGGGCCCCCTGGCATTCAGGACCTTGACCAAAAAGGCCATGGAGTGACCCGTATCGACGATATCTTCGATCACGAGGACGTCTCGCCCGACCACCGACGTCTCCATGTCCTTGGAAAACAATATCCGGTCCTGTCTGGCGGTTCGATCAGCGTAGCTCGACAGACGAACAAAGTCGATGGTCACGTCCAGATCCAGTTCCCGGACCAGGTCGGCGAAAAAGATGAAGGCCCCCTTGAGAACACAGACCGCCACCAGAGGCCTGCCCCGGTAGAATTCGTTGATCTCCCTGCCCAGTTCACGGATCCTGGACTGAATGGTCTCGGGCGAAAAGACCACTTCGAGCCTGTCTTTGTCATAATCTTGATTCTTCACGGGTAGGCTCACATGACCATCAGCATGGCTGTTTCGTCACAATCGGGGAATTTCGGACAATTCAGGCACTCGGCCCAGACCTTCTGGGGCAGCTCGTTCTTGTCCGTGATCTCGAATCCCAGGCCGGCGAAGAAATCGACCTGATAGGTCAAGGTGAAAACCTTGAACACGCCCAGAGTCAATGCCTCGCTCAGACACGCCTCCACCAGCCGGCGGCCCCAGCCCTGACGCCGCAACCGGTCGGCAACGATAAGGGAGCGAACTTCGGCCAAACCCTCCCAGGTGATGGACAGAGCGCAACATCCACCTATCTCGCCACCTTCCACGCCGACGATGACGAAAAAATCCCGCAGATGGCTGTATAACTGGCTGAAGGAACGCGGCAGAAGTTCGCCCTTGGCCGAGGCCTCCATGAGCAGGGCGTGAATCTGCCGGATGTCGCCCATCCGGGCCTTGCGCAGAATAAAGGGACGGGTCCGCATGGACGTCATTGGGCCAGAAGGGTTTTGACCATGTCTTTGAGCTGTTCGGACCGCATGAGTCCCTTCTGGGTCCAAACCCGCTGGCCTTCGCGGTTGTAGAAGAAAATGGTCGGCACAGCCTGGACGGCGAAGGCCCGCTGCAGGGTCGGCGGGGCCCAGAACAACCTGTAGTTGATGGGATTTTTCTTCAGGAAAGAATCGACCACCCCGGGATTGTTGTCCAAGGAGATGCCGATGACTTCAAGGTCGGCCTCGGAGTGCTCCTGACGAAGTCGAATCAGTTCCGGAATCTCGATCCGGCAAGGCTGGCACCAGGTAGCCCAGAAGTTGACCAGGACCACCTTGCCCTTGGATTCGGCCAAAACCTTGTCCAGGGTATCGGGCTGCATGGCCGTGAAGGAAGAGGCCCAGGCTTGGGAACAGGCCAGCAGAATAACAAGAGCAGCGGCCAAGGCCACCCGAACGGAATTCATGTCATGTACCCCTGAACGTGAAAGGTTTCGAAACAATCAGGACTCACTCAAACGTTTGGCCACCCGAACGGCCTCTACCGCGTCCCGGGCGTAGCCGTCAGCGCCGATCCGCCTGGCGTAGGCTTCAGTGACCACCGCTCCTCCGATCATGACCCGACATTTCAGACCCCGTTCGCGGATCAAGGCCACGGTTTCCTCCATGCGGACCATTGTCGAGGTCATCAGCGCCGAAAGGCCGATGATCGCGGCCCCCTCACGCTCGGCAGTATCGACGATCACCCGGGCCGAGACGTCCTTGCCCAAATCCAGTATCCGGAATCCATGGTTGCGGAGCATGAGACAGACGATGTTCTTGCCGATGTCGTGGATGTCGCCCTCCACGGTGGCCATGACCACGACTCGGCCCCGGGGCCGTCCGTCCCGCTCCAGCAAAGGCCGTAAACGCTCAAATCCCGCCTGCATGGCCTCGGCCGAAAGAAGCAGTTGGGGCAGAAAATACTCCCGCCTCTCGTACATCCCACCCACGGCAGTGATAGCCGGAATAAGCTCATCGTTGACGATGGCCAAAGGACTATCTCCGGTTTCGATCCGCTCGGAAATCGCAGCCGTCAGAGAATCCTTCTCTCCCCGGACGACCATGGCCTGCAAGGGAGTGAACCCTTCCATGGATGCCCCTTCCCGCTTGGACACGATCCGAGCCCCGCCTCCGGTCGGCCGCCAATCGGCGTACCCGCCAATGAAGGTTGTCGCCTGAGGGTCGCGGTTCAGAAGAACTTCCACGGCCGCAGCCGTCTCCATGAGCCGGGAGGAATTGGGGTTGGCGATGCACGCGGCCAGCCCGGCCTCCATGGCCAGAGCCAAGAAGGCCGAGTTGACCAGTTCACGAGCTGGAAGGCCGAAGGAGATATTTGACAGGCCCAGAACCGTGGGCAGACCCCATCGCTTTCGGCAGTGACGGATGACCTCCAGACAGGCCAGGGCCGCCTCGGCCTTGGACGACACGGTCAGGGCCAATGCGTCGACCATGATCAGCCGCCTGGGAATGCCCAGGGCCTCGGCTTCGGCCAGGAGTTCCTCGACGATTGTCAGCCGTTCTGCAGCCGTCACCGGCAGTTTCCCGCCACGAAGGGGCAGGAGGATAAAAGGCGCTCCCATATCCCGGCACAGGGGGCCCAGTCGCTCCATGCGGCCTTTTTCCCCGCTTATGGAGTTGACCAGGGCCGATCCGGGATAGGCTGACAGACCCAAGGCGACGGCCTCGGCATCGCTCGAATCCAGGCACAGCGGAGTTCGAACCCTCGAGACCAGGGCCTTGACCAGCCTGGGCAGGCAATCCTTTTCGTCAACCATCGGAGCTCCGACGTTCACATCGAGGATGTGGGCCCCTGTCTCCTCCTGCTCCCTGGCCAGGTCCAGAGCCGCCCGCAACTTTCCCTCTTGGAGTTCGGCTGTCAGGGCCTTTTTGCCCGTGGGGTTGATCCGCTCCCCGATGATCCGCATGGGTCGGCCGATCCGGCAGGCCACGGAGGTGAACCGGGAGGTCAAAACGATGCCTGGGGCCAGATCCGTCCGAGGGCGTCGCCAAGTCGAACCGGCCAAAACCTTCGCCAGGGCCCGGATGTGTTCGGGGGTCGTTCCGCAGCACCCTCCGAGGGCCTTGGCCCCGGCCTCTACAAAAGGAAGCATCCGCTTGGCAAAGGAATTCGGCCCCATGCGAAAGACGGTTTCCCCGTTCTCCAAAACGGGAAGTCCCGCATTGGGCTGGGCCAGGATGGGAATTTCGGTTCTTCCGACCATGGCCCGAACCACAGCCAGCATATCCTCCGGACCGGAACTGCAATTGACGGCCACAAGGTCGACACCCATGTTGGCCACAGTATCGGCGAAGGTCTCGGGCGGCGTTCCGGTCAGGCTGGCTCCCTGTTCAAAGGTCATGGACACCCCGACAGGAAGATCGCAGGCACGTCGGGCGGCCACAAGCACGGCCCGGGCCTCGGCCAGATCGTACTGGGTCTCGGCCAGGATCAGGTCGACCCCGCCTGCGGCCAGACCGCGAATTTGCTCCTCAAAGGCCGCGACGGCCTCATCGAAAAGCATCGAGCCCAGGGGTTCGATCATCCTTCCGGTCGGACCGACGCTGCCGGCCACCAGGGCCCTGTCTTTGGCGGCAACCCGGGCCGCTCTGGCCATTTCGCGGTTCAATCCGGCCACGTCCGTGCCCTCGGGCAGTTTGAACCCGCTCCCGCCGAAGGTATTGGTGGTCACGACCATGGCCCCAGCACGGACGTATTCCTCGTGCACAGCGACCACGGCCTCGGGAGCGCGGGCCCCGAAAAGCTCGGGCGACTCCCCCGGCCTCATGCCCCGGCCCTGGAGCATGGTCCCAAGACCTCCGTCGAAAACGATGAGCTCGTTGGATGTCAGAAGCGATCGAATATCCTGCAATTCTTGCGACCTCCCTAAACTTTCGGGCCTTGCGGCGGAGAGAAACGCTTACTGAAAAAGATTGAAAAGAACAAATAAAAACTCTAGGGTCAAAAAGTGAGTCCGTCCTGAAACGGCCTTCCCGCACCTCCCAACACACGATGTCCGATCAAAAGAACACACCGACCCAAGCACCTCTGCCCCTGCCCGGAAAACCGCCCGGCAAGGGGCTCCCCGCCCCGCCCGGCCTCTTGGCCCTGCCCGGTCCCGATCCTTCGGCCCACAGGCCGGCGCCTCTGGACCCTCTCCAGCAATATTTGCGGGAGATCAGGCGCTTCCCCCCTCTGGACCCCGAAGAGGAATTGCGCCTAGCCAGGCAATTCAGGGACCAGGACGATCGGGAAGCGGCCTTTCGCCTCGTGTCCTCCCACCTCAGGCTGGTCGTCAAAATCGCCATGGACTTTCAGCGCCGATGGATGAAGAATGTTTTGGACCTCATCCAGGAAGGCAACGTCGGACTGCTCCGGGCCGTACAGAAGTTCGATCCGGACCGGGGGATCAAGTTCTCATACTACGCATCCTTCTGGATCAAGGCTTACATCATCAAGTTCATCATGGATAACTGGCGGATGGTCAAACTCGGGACCACTCAGGCCCAGCGCAAGCTGTTCTTCAACCTCGGCAAGGAAAAGCATCGCCTCGAGTCCCAGGGATTTGCCCCCGACGCCGCATCCATCTCCGAGAGCCTGTACGTCTCAGAGGACGACGTCATCCAGATGGGCCAACGCATGGCCAACAACGATATGTCCCTGGACTCGGCCTTGAGCGACGACACCTCCTTGACGCCCCTGGACGTCATTCCGGCCCTGACCCCGGCGGTGGAGGACACCCTCGCCGCAGAACAGATGTCAACCCTGCTGCTCGACGGGGTGGAATCATTCCGGCCTAAATTGAACGAGAAGGAACTGGACATCCTCGACCAGCGCCTCCTGGCCGAAGAACCGGTCACCCTCCGGGAAATCGGAGAGAAATACGGCATAACCAGGGAGCGGGTCAGACAGATCGAGGCCCGGCTCCTGGAAAAACTCAAGCACCATCTTTCATCCAAAATCGACGACTTCTCAGACGAATGGATCAGCGATGAATGAACTCCTCGACCGACTGAAAAAAGAGGCCAGGGTTTTAAGCAAGGCCCAGACCACGGCCCTCACCGCTCAGTTCGCCCCGGAGATCAGGTACTCCCGGGAACTGTTCTCAAACCATCCTTTGGTCCTCCGCTGCCGGGAGGACGTCTGCCCCTTCCTGAATGACAAGTACGGGCACGGCGTTCGCCACGCCAGAAAAGTGGCCATCGACGCCGGGGCCCTGATTATGGTCGAAACCCAGGGTTGGGATCTAAAGATCGCCAGACGTCTGGCCCTCCTGGCCCAACTGGCCGCCCTCTGCCACGACATCTGCCGGTTCGAGCCCGACCATGCACTGCGCGGGGCCTCGTTGACCCGACGGATACTATCCGGCTACCCTCTGAACTTGGGCGAACTTGAGGCCATCGTCTTCGCCATCGAAAATCACGAGGCCTTCCAGCCCATGACCGAAACCCGTGACGAGACATGCTCGCTGCTCGCAGGGGCTCTCTACGACGCTGACAAGTTCCGCTGGGGTCCCGACAATTTCTCCACCACACTGTGGGAAATTTGCGACTACGAGGAGTGGTCCCTGGCCCAGATCCTCGAGCGGATGCCCAAGGGTCTCCGGTTCATCGAGTCCGTGGCCGAAACCTTCCGAACCCGAACCGGACGGATCTACGGGCCCGAATACATCGAAATCGGTCTGAACATCGGTCGCCGCCTGTACGCCAGGCTTCTCGAACTGAACCGCCAAACCGCCGGATCACCGGCCTGAGCGCATGAAACATCCCTTCCTTTCAATTGCATTCGTCGTTGGAACCACGTCGACCCTGACACTTCTGATCGTCTTTGTCCTGCTCGGCGGTCCCATGGGGTGTGCCGCCCGCCAAAGGACGCCGAGCCCTGCGACGGCAGTCGACTGGGACCTCTCTCCCAGGGCGGAGCAGACCTTCCAGTACCTCAAATTTCTCGACCGTCAGAAGGCCCGGGACTACATACAGGCCACCTCGGCTTTGGAAAGGGCCCTGGCCATCGCCCCATCGCCCGGGCTATACAAGGAACTGGCCAACCTCCATTGGAGAGCCAGAAATATCGACGCTGCCCGCGATATCCTCAAGAAAGCCATGGGCATCTATCCCCATGACAGGGATTTCTATCTACTGCTGGCCCAGTCCTACATCGTTGTCGGCCGCCTGGATGACGCCGTGACCACCCTGGAGGACTGCCTGCGGATCGCCCCCGGAGACGTTGCTGTCGTCCTTGAGCTGGCCGCGGTCCAGATCGAAATCCGCCGATTCGCCCAAGCCATGGATGCCCTGGAGTCCATCCCCTTCGAACAGCGCGACGCCCAGGCCAACTTTCTCCTCGGCAAGGCCGCCTCGGCCCTCGGGCTCAAAAAGCAGGCCGTGGCCTATCTGGAGCTGGCCGTTCAGGAAGATCCGGAATTTCTTCAGGCCTGGGTCGAGATGGCCTATCTCTTCGAAACCCAGAAGGACTATGTCCGTGCCGAGACCATCTACGACCAGATTCTGGCCCAGGGTCAGGGCGGCCGTGACATCCTGATCCGGCTCATCGCCCTCAACCTGCGCCTGAACAATCCGGACAAGGCCCTTGAACTGGTCGACATTGACGACGACGGTCAGTTCAGACTCCAGGCGGCCCACGAATTCATGCAGCAAGAATTCTTCGAGCAGGCCGGCGACATCCTGGCCGAACTGGCCGCCCGAGACGAGCCCCCGGCGGACATCGCCCTCTACCTGGCCCTTTGGGCCTGGGAGGGATACGGGGACGCCGACCGGGCCATCGAATACCTGGAACGCCTCCCTGCCGACAGTCCCAGGGCCCGACAGGCCGATTCCTTCCGCATCCAGCTCCTCTTTGGCAACAATCGACGGGAAGAAGCCCTCGGTCTGTCCTGGAAATCGATGGAAACCTATCCTGATGACTCACATTTCGTTCTCCAATCCTCCACCATTCTCGAGCGGATGGGACGTCTGGACGAAGCCTTGGCCGTCCTGGCCTCGGGCGAGAAACAATGGCCCGAGGACACGGACATCCTCTTTGCCCTCGGCAGTATGCAGGACAGGGCCGGCAACAAGGTTCTGGCCCTCGAATACATGGAGCGTATCATCCGTCTGGATTCCAACCATGCCGACGCTCTGAACTATCTCGGCTACACTCTGGCCGATGCCGGGCAAGATCTCGACCGGGCATTGATCCTCATCCAGGGGGCCGTCAAGATCGAGCCCACCAACGGCTACTACATAGATTCCCTGGCCTGGGTCTACTACCGCATGGGCAATCTTGACCAGGCCTGGATCGAGATTCAGAGGGCCGTGGAACAGGTCGAGGACGACCCGGTCATCTGGGAACACTACGCCGAAATCGCCGAGCGAATCGGTGACAGGCCCAAGGCTCTCCAGGCCACCGAGCGCGTCTGGGAACTGAAGGCCGAAAGCGATCCGGAAAAGGAACCTCAAGTTGATCCGACCCAACCGTAACTCATGGGAACTCGGTCCAGCCGAATTCTGCGTCCACGGTCTTTGGCTGTTTCCGCTTCTCGTCCTGCTCTGCGCCTCCTGTGCTCCCAAACGGCTGGCCCTCGACCCAGGGCCCAAGACGGCCTGGGACGGATTTTCCCGGTCCCGACAGGCCGTGTCGCCTCTGGAATCCGGAGACTTCTCGATCCGGGCGAGCATGAACACGGCCTCCAAGGATCGGAAGGACCGTCTGGTCATCAAGGCTTGGGGCCGGATGCGGGGTCCGGTCAGGACCGACATTGAGGCCGGTATCGGCAAGACCCTGGTCATGTGGCTCGACGAACCCGGGCGATGGACGGCTTTCTACCCGACCGACAACAGGGCGTACTACCATGCCGACGCCAGGGTCGGCATGAACCTTCTGGGGTTCGCCTCGCCCTTCGATGTCCGGGAACTCTTGGCCGTGTCCCTGGGCCGGGTCGACGCCCTGATTCCGGATACACCCGGCGACGTGGCCAATTGCGGAGCCGGATGCTGGCGATTTTTCTTCCCCGAGAACGCTCGTCTGGCCAGCCTGGACCTTGATGTCCAGGGGATTCCCCTGACCATGATCGGCCGCGACGGGTGGCGGGTCGATTTCATCCGTTCGGACGGCAAGGACATCCCCGATCGATTGGATCTGCTCATCGACCCCCAGACAAGAGCCGTCATCCGGGTCAAGGAATTCGAAATCCGATCCGATCCCTGGCCGGACAGGGCCTTGGAACTCGATCTACCCGAGGATGCCCGGGTCCTTCGACTTCTCGACGAAGGCGAGCAAGTCCTGGAAGGAAGGGACCGGAGCCGACCGGAAGACTGAACACGGACCCGATCCTCGGGCCGGACAGACAATGTCAGGAGGTGATCATGGATGCGAACGAAAAGGACCGCCAGACATCAGGCATCAGCGACAAACTCCGGGTCGTGGGTGGAGAACTGCGCTGGATGGTGATCAAAATGGCCCGCGAAGCCGAGATCAAAAGGCTGAAAACCCGTCTCGACCGGGAGTTTTCCAGTCTGGGCCGGACAATGGCCGAGCGCTGCGGGCCGGACGCCGAATCCCTGACGGTGGCCTCCGACCTTCGTCTCCTACTCAAGCAGGTCTCCTTCCTCAAAGATGAAATCGCCCACCTCGAACGGGAACTGGACAAGGCCTCGGCCCAAAGGCGCGAGGTCCGAAACGAGTGAATGATCAAACCCCACTCGACGACTCGAACCGATCGACACAGGAGTTCGATATGACCACCAAAAACCTAGTCTTCGCCTCGGACCACGCCGGGGCCCCGCTCAAGGAAAAACTCAAGGAACACGTCCAGGGACGAGGCTTCGTTTTTTTGGATGTGGGCGTCCATGGTTGCGAAAGCTGCGACTACCCGATATACGCCAAGGCCCTGGCCCGCGAGGTCCTTGCCGGAAAAGGTCTAGGCGTACTAATCTGCGGCACCGGTCTGGGCATGTCCATGACTGCCAACCGTTTTCCAGGCATCCGGGCGGCCCTGTGTCTGAACGAATACATGGCCCGGATGGCCAGACAGCACAACGACTCCAACGTCCTCTGCCTCGGCGACCGGGTCGTCGGCGTCGACTTGGCCGTATCCATCCTCGACGTCTTTCTGGGCACGCCCTTTGAGGGTGGCCGTCACGCCCGCCGGGTGGCCCTCATCGAACCCGACCAGACAGTTCCGACCCTCTGATCGCTGAAGTCCCGTTTCCAACCCCCAACCCCCACGAGTACCACCATGACCTTCGATGCCAACTTCGACCCCCGCCAAGATCTGGAGGCCGTCAACATCGTCAAGGGCCTCGTCATGGACGGCCCCAGACAGGCCAATTCAGGCCATCCCGGAGGGGCCATGTCCTCGGCCGATTTCGCCTACATCCTTTTTAAGGACTACCTGATCTTCGATCCCGACGACGACCGTTGGTGGAACCGGGACCGCTTCGTCCTCTCGGCCGGGCACGAGTCCATGCTCCTGTACTCCCTACTAACTCTGGCCGGGTTCATGACCATGGAGGATCTCAAGGCCTTCCGCCAGTTCGGCAGCCGGACCCCGGGCCACCCCGAGGTCGAGTGCCCGGGCGTCGAGGCCACCACCGGCCCTCTGGGGCAGGGCTTGGCCATGGCCGGGGGCATGGCCGTGGCCGAACGGTTTCTGCGCCATCGCTTCGGGTCCGAAACCACCGACCACTTCACCTATGTCCTGGCCTCGGACGGCGACATGCAGGAACCCGTGGCCCTAGGCGCTGCGTCCCTTTTCGGCCACTGGGGGCTGGGCCGCCTAATCGTCTTCTACGACAGCAACGCTGTGCAGCTGGCCGGACCTACCTGTCGGGCTGACCGTACGGACTACCGCCAAGTCTTCGAGGGCTTCGGCTGGCAGGTCCTGGATATCGACGGTCACGATCACCACCAGATTCGGGCCGCTCTGGATTCGGCCCGGGCCGAAACCTCACGGCCGACCCTGATCATCGGCCGCACGGTCATCGCCAAGGGCAGCGCCACCATGGAAGGAAGCGAAAAAACCCACGGCAGCCCCATGTCCGAGGAGGAAATCCGGGCCACCAAGAAACGTCTCGGTCTGCCCGAAGACAAGACCTTCCACATTCCCGAAGAGATCTTCTTGACCTTCAGAGCCAGGTTTCCGGAACTGCGCCGCAGGGCGGCATCCTGGAAGGACAACCTTGCAGACCGTTTGCATTCGGATCAAACATTTGCCGATCTGTGGTCCAAGGCTACCAGCCCGAGGTCCAAGCTTGACATCAAGCTCCCCGCCTTCCCTGACGGAGATAAGATCGCCACCCGCAAGGCCTTCGGTCGATGCCTGAACGAAATCATGGGCCAGATCCCGACCCTCATGGGCGGTTCGGCCGACCTAGATCCCTCGAACCAAACCGAAACCTTTCGGAACACGGCCGGGATCTTCTGCAGCGACGAGCCCCTGGGCCGCAATCTGAGCTTCGGTGTCCGGGAATTCCCCATGGGGGCCATCCTCAATGGCTTGGCCCTTCACGGAGGCATCGTGCCTTTCGGTGCGACATTCCTAGTCTTCTCCGACTACGAGCGCAATGCCATCCGTATGTCGGCCCTCCAGAAACTCCCGGTCCTCCATGTCTTCACCCACGACTCCTTCTGGGTCGGCGAGGATGGGCCGACCCACCAGCCCGTGGAGCATGTCTCGTCCCTGAGACTCATTCCCGACCTTCTGGTCTTCCGGCCGGCCGAAGCCACCGAATCTGCCGCGTGCATGGACCTGGCGCTGCATCAGGACCACCGCCCTTCGGTCCTTGTCTTCACCCGCCAGGGACTTCCGGTACTCGACCCGGCCGAGCATCCCGGTCTCGAGGCCGGAATCCGGCGTGGAGCCTATGTATTGAGGGAGCCCGAAAACGGTCCGGCCCGTATGATCGTCATCGCCGCCGGTTCTGAGGTTCACCTCGCCCTGGGCGCTGCCGAGGCCCTGCCGGAATTCGGCATCCGGGTGGTCAGCGCCCCGTGTCTGGAGATCTTCGACGAACAGGAACAATCCTACCGCGACTCCGTCCTCCCACCTGATATACGTCTGCGCTGCGCGGTGGAGGCTGGACGCTCCGATCTGTGGTGGAAATACGTCGGTCTCGATGGGTTCGTTCACGGCCTCGATCACTTTGGAGCTTCGGCTCCGGGTGCGGTCCTGGCCGAACGCTTCGGGTTCACCGTCCCAGCCCTGGTCGAACGCATCGAATCCTTCTTCGGCCCACGGCTCGGGCTCAGATGACAGCCAAGCCTCTGGAACGGACCGAACAAACCCTCAGAGATCATCCCAAAACCTGGCTGATCACCGGGGTAGCCGGGTTCATCGGTTCGAACCTTCTGGAACGCCTCCTCGAACTTGGCCAGCGGGTCGTCGGCCTGGACAACTTCTCGACGGGAAAGCCCTCGAATCTGGACGAGGTCCGCGAGTCGGTCGGTCACGAGGCCTGGCAGAGGTTCACCTTCATCGAAGGCGACATTCGAAGCCTGAAGGACTGTGCCCTTGCCTGCCGAGGGGTGGACATGGTCCTCCACCAGGCCGCTCTGGGCTCCGTGCCCCGTTCAGTGGCCGATCCCATCCTGACCAACGACAACAACGTCACCGGATCCCTGAACATGCTCGTGGCCGCCAGGGACGGCGGCGCATCCCGTTTCGTCTATGCCGCCTCAAGCTCGACCTACGGCGATCACCCGGAACTGCCCAAACGCGAGGACCGCATCGGCGATCCGCTCTCGCCCTACGCGGTCACCAAACTGGTCAACGAACTCTACGCCCGAGTCTTCGCCTCTAGCTACGGCCTTTCCGTCATCGGACTCCGCTACTTCAATGTCTTCGGTCGCCGCCAGGACCCCAACGGGGCTTACGCGGCCGTGATCCCGGCTTGGTTTTCGGGACTGCTTCTCGGCCGGGAGGTCTTCATCAACGGCGACGGCCTGACCAGTCGTGATTTCTGCTATATTGACAACTGCGTCCAAGCCAATATTCTGGCTGCCACGGTTTCGACTCCCGAGGCCGTGAATCAGGTCTACAACGTGGCCTTCGGAGCCCGGACGACCCTGAACGAACTCTTTCACATGGTCCGGAATCTCGTCTCTGCCAGTCGACCCGAGGCCGCCTCGGCCGAACCGGTCTACCGGGACTTCAGGCCCGGCGATGTCCGCCACTCCCTGGCAGACATCTGCAAGGCCCGAACCCTACTCGGCTATGAACCGACCTACTCGGTGGCCGAAGGTCTGACCCTTTCGGCCCCGTGGTACCTGAACCGATTCGACGACCGATCCCGGTCCTGACACATCTCCAACCCACGACCGGCTCATCCGCCGGGATGGAGGAAACGACATGGAAACTCCTCAAAAAAATCTGGCCATGGACCTGCTCAGGGTCACCGAGGCCGCGGCCCTGTCCTCGGCCCGCTGGCTCGGCAAAGGCAACAAGGACGCCGGCGATAAGGCCGCCGTGGATGCCATGCGTGTGACCTTCAACTCCGTGGACGTCGATGGAACCATCATCATCGGCGAAGGCGAGAAGGACCATGCCCCCATGCTCTACAACGGGGAAAAGGTCGGCAACGGCAACGGCCCCAAGGTCGACGTGGCCGTCGATCCCGTTGAGGGCACCAATCTTCTGGCCTTCGGTCGGCCCAACGCCATAGCCGTCATCGGCGTGGCCCCAGGGAGCATGATGTACGACCCGGGTCCCAGCCATTACATGAAGAAGCTCGTTGTTCCGGCCGAGGCCAAGGATGTCGTAGATCTCGACGCCCCGGTGGAATTGAACCTCAAGAAAACAGCCAAGGCTCTGGGCAAAGATGTCGACGACCTGGTGGTCTTCGTTCTTGACAAGCCCAGACACGCCGAACTCATCCGAAAAATCCGCATGGTCGGGGCCCGTATCCAACTCCACGGTGACGGCGATGTTGCCGGGGCCCTCATGGCCGTGGACCCGGCAACCAACGTGGACATCATGATGGGCACTGGAGGAACCCCCGAAGGCGTTCTTTCGGCCTGCGCCATCCGAGCCATGGGTGGCCAGATCCTGGCCAAGCTGGACCCCCAGAGCGACCGGGAAAAACAGGCCCTTCTCGACAAGGGCTACGCCTTGGGAGAAATCCTGACCGTGGAAACCCTGGTCAAAAGCGAGAACGTCTTTTTCGCCGCCACGGGAATCTCCGGCGGAACTTTCCTCGGCGGAGTCCGCTACACAGGAACCGGTGCCGTCACCTACTCCCTGGTCATGCGGGGCAAGACCGGGACGGTCAGGCGCATTGAGTCGCACCACAAACTGACCAGGCTCATGCGCTTCAGCTCGGTCAAGTACGACTAACCCCCTGAGCCTTGACAAAATCCGGCCTGGACAGTTTCAAGCCATGACCCGAGATCCGCAGGCCACGTCCCCGGTCCTGGAACTGATCGGCATCACCAAGCGCTTTGGGCCGGTGGCCGCCAACCAGGACATAGACCTCGCCCTCTACCCCGGCGAGATCCACGCCCTGCTCGGCGAGAACGGAGCCGGAAAAAGTACCCTTATGTCCATTCTCTCCGGACGGCTCAAGGCCGATTCCGGAGAGATCCGTATCCGAGGGCAGAGAACCATCCTCAACTCCCCGGCCGACGCCCTTGCCCGGGGTATCGGCATGGTCCACCAGCGGTTCATGCTCGTGGAGCGTCTGACCGTGGTCGAAAACGTCATCCTCGGACGCAGGGACCAGGGCCCCCTGCTCTCCCTGGACCGGGCCGCTCGCGAACTAACTGATCTGAGCCGAGCCCACGGCC
Source organism: Deltaproteobacteria bacterium (assembly GCA_009929795.1). Taxonomy (NCBI): domain Bacteria; kingdom Pseudomonadati; phylum Myxococcota; class Myxococcia; species Deltaproteobacteria bacterium. The sequence continues at coordinate 17,170 of RZZR01000033.1, forward strand.
TGAACATCGACCCCCGCAAACGGGTTCGGGATCTGTCCATGGGCGAACGCCAGCGGGTCGAGATCTTGAAGCTCCTCCTTCGCGACACCGGCGTGCTCATCTTCGACGAACCGACCTCAATCCTCACTCCACCCGAGGTGGCCTCCTTCTTCGAGGTTTTGTGGAATCTGGCAGCTCAGGGCCGGTCGATCATCTTCATCTCCCACAAACTAGAAGAAGTCATGGCCCTTGCCGACCGAATCAGCATTATGCGGCGCGGCCGAATGGTCGCCCGGGACCTTCTGCCGGATGAAATGGGGGGCAAGGCCGAGCTGGCCCGGCTCATGGTCGGCCGGGAAATCGTCCTCCAGGTCGACAAGGAACCCGTTTCACCTGGCCCTCCGGTGCTGGAAATCCGTGGCCTAGCATCCCGGACCGCCCTCGGCGAAGTTCTCTTCGAAAACATCGACCTGGAGGTTCGCCAAGGAGAAATCTTGGCCCTGACAGGGGTGGCCGGCAACGGCCAAGAATCTCTGACGGCCGCCCTGGCCGGTCTGGCCCTCTTTTCCCAGGGGGAGATTGTCTACCAGGGCCGGAGCTGGAGCCACAAGACCTGGGCGGCCTCCGACCTCACTTCCACGGCCTATATTCCGGCAGACAGGGACCGGACAGGCAGCCTGCCGACCATGACTCTGACGGCCAACTTCCTACTGACCAGGCTGAACGAGTACCAGGTTGGGCCCTTCATGTCCTCGAACCGGGCGGCCGCGGCCGTGGATAAGGCCATCGCCGACCACGACATCAAGACCCCGAGCGGCTCAAGATCAATTGCCCGCCAGCTGTCCGGTGGCAACCTCCAGAAATTTCTCTTGGCCCGCGAACTCGGCAAGGCCCCCCGACTCGTCATCGCCGAACAGCCGACCCAGGGGCTGGACATCGGGGCCACCGAGGATGTCTGGCGGGCCCTTCTGGGCCAAAGAAAGACGGCTGGCATTCTTTTGGTCTCCGGAGACCTGAAGGAGGTCCTCTCTCTGGCCGACCGTGTCGCCGTCATGTTCCGGGGCAGGATCTTGAAGACCTTTTCCGTTTCCGACGCCGACATGGTAGCTAGAATCGGACTGCTCATGGCCGGGGTCACCGACGAGGCCCCGGAACTGCTCCCGAGCGTCTAGAAGGTGATGATCCGATAGCCACGTTCCTGAAAGGAGCGCATGGACGGATGGCCCTTCATGTCCCCGATGAGTTCGAGCCCCTGCTCACTGACCCCGTCTTGGACGCCGAGCTTGGCCGAACAGGCCCGGCAGGCTCCGGCGAACAGCCCCAGGCTTCTGGCCTGGTTGAACAGACCGTGGAACTGGTGTTCCGTCTTTCCGAGTTCGGGCACCAGCCTGACCGCTGCCCCTTCCACGACGATGGTCACCTCGATTCCGGACTCGTGCATGTCCAAGGCGTTGAGAAGGACATGGACGATGCACAGCGAATCCCCGTTGAATACGAACAGAGCGTACTTGCTCATGAAAAAACCCCCAGCTAAAAAGGTTGTCCTCGCCCGTGATTTCGTGTCTACTGCCCATCGGGCAACGGGCGGCGGCCGTTTTCCAAACTGATCACGAATTCAGCCGCGGATCAACCCCATGGCCCATGAGCACCAAAACACGGAGCGCACCATGATCGGTATTCCTTCCTTCGTGAAAATCGAAACTCCAGAGGCCCCTGGGGCTGTCGGGCCCTACTCCCAGGCCATCCAGACCGGGGGCATGATCTACGTCTCAGGGCAACTGCCCTTGGACCCGGCCACCATGGAATTTGCCGCGGACGACGTTCCCGGGCAAACTGCCCAATGTCTGAAAAATGCCGCAGCCATTCTGCAAAAAGCCGGATCAGGTCTGGATCGGGTAGTCAAGGTCTCGGTCTGGATGACCGATCTCGGACAGTTCACGGTTATGAACACGGTTTACGCCGACTTCTTTTCCGAACCCTTTCCGGCCCGGGTCTGCTGCCAGGTGGCGGCTCTTCCCCGAGGAGCCCAGGTGGAAATCGAAATGATCGCCCTGGCCGACTGAGGGATCTTCGGACCCTTCAAACCGGCAGTTGAAAACTCAACTCGAAATCTGCAGGAACTTCCATATGCCTTGCCGACGACTCGTCCATCCCGGCCCCGATACCGGGCCGAATCTGATTTCCTGGCTTTCAAGCCGCCACGCTCCCGACCCTGAAACCGAATCCAGGGTCCGGGCCATCATCAGTCAAGTGGCCGAGCAAGGCGACGACGCTCTCGTGGAATTCACACAGCGATTCGACGCCCCGGACTTCCGGATCAACCAGCTCATGGTGCCCAGACAGGCCTTGGCTGAGGCCTGTCGCCGAGTCCCGGAGCGGGACCTCGTGATCATCTCCGAGGCGGCTGAAAACATCAGGGCCTTTCACCAGCGCCAAGTCCGCGATTCGTGGATGACCACCGGAGCGGACGGCACGATCCTCGGCCAGCTCGTCAGACCGGTTGATCGGGCCGGTCTTTACGTTCCCGGAGGACAGGGAGGGGCCACCCCACTTGTGTCCAGCCTGCTGATGAACGCCATTCCGGCCCAGGTGGCCGGAGTCGGGCGGATATTCGTCTGTTCCCCTCCCACCCGGGACGGTTCGGTCAACGACCATATCCTGGCCACGGCTCACCTTCTGGGTCTCGAATCCGTCTTCGCCGTCGGCAGCGCCTGGGCCGTGGCCGCCCTGGCCTACGGCACCGGAACCATACCGGCCGTGGACGTCATCGCCGGCCCCGGCAACATCTGGGTCACCACGGCCAAACGGTTTCTGGTCGGCCGGGTCGGCATCGACATGATCGCCGGGCCGAGCGAGATCGCCATTTTGGCGGACGCCGCGGCCGATCCGTCCTTCCTGGCCGCCGACATGCTCTCCCAGGCCGAACACGACCCCCTGGCCTCGAGCCTGCTGATCAGTCCCGACCAGGGCCTTCTGGACGCTGCGTCCAAGGAACTGGCCCGACAACTGGGCCTGCTGCCTCGTGCAGACATCGCCAAATCTTCGCTGAAATCCTGGGGCGGCTTGATCAAGGTCCCCGACCTGGAATCCGGTCTGGAACTGGTCAACACCATCGCCCCGGAGCATTTCGAACTCGTCGTCGACGACCCCTGGCCCCTGCTCGGCAAGATTCGTAACGCCGGAGCCGTCTTTCTGGGGCACTTCAGCCCGGAACCGGTGGGCGACTATTTCGCCGGGCCCAACCATGTTTTGCCCACCCTTCGCAACGCCAGGTTCTCCTCGGCCCTTTCAGTCCAGACCTTCTGCAAAGAGACCAGTCTCATCGCCACCGGCCCAGGGTACATCCGAAATCACGGGGATAAAATCGCCCGACTAGCCCGGCTCGAAGGCCTGGAGGCCCACGCCAGAAGCGTTGAAATCCGTTTCCAAAAAGGAGAATGACATGCAGACCGTGCAGCAGACCGACATCCGCGACCTGCCGCTTCTGTCCCGGGGAAAAGTCAGGGACATCTATGAAATCGACCCCACGACCCTGCTGATCGTGACCACGGATCGCATCAGCGCCTTCGACGTGATCATGCCCCAACCCATCCCCTTCAAGGGGGTCATCCTGAATCGGATCACCTTGTTCTGGATGGATATGTTCAAGGAGATGATTCCCAATCACCTTCTTGCCGTGGAAACCAGGGACTTTCCAGCCGTGCTCAAACCCCACGCCGATCTCCTCGAAGGCCGAGCCGTGGTTGTCCGCAAGGCCTCACCCCTGCCCATCGAGTGCATCGTCCGGGGCTACATCACCGGTTCAGGCTGGAAGGACTATCGGCGAACCGGCAAGATCTGCGGCCACAAGCTGCCTGCGGAGCTTCGCGAATCCCAGATCCTGCCCGAACCCATCTTCACCCCATCCACCAAGGCCGGGCTCGGCGATCATGACGAAAACATCACCCTGGCCCAGGCCAGGACCAAGGTCGGCGAGGGTCTGGTCCAGAAGGTCCAGGAAATCAGCCTGGCCATGTACTCAAAGGCCAGGGAATACGCCGCCTCTCGGGACATCATCATTGCCGACACAAAGTTCGAGTTCGGTCTGGACGGAAGAAACCTGATCCTCATCGACGAGGTTCTTACTCCGGATTCCTCCCGCTTCTGGCCGGGAAGCCTATACGAGGTCGGCCGAAGCCAGCCAAGCTTCGACAAGCAATTTCTGCGGGACTGGCTGATCGACTCCGGCTGGGACAAGAAGTCCTCCCCTCCCGATCTTCCCCCCGAGGTCATCGCTGGCACCCGGGGCAAATACATGGATGCCTATCGGCTTCTGACCGGTTCAGACATCGATCTTCCCGGCCTTTGAGACAAACCGACAGGAGAACATTATGCTGCTGAAAGACAAAAAAGCCCTGATTTTCGGAGTCGCCAACGACAAGAGTATCGCCTACGCCCTGGCCAAATCATTCAAGGAGCAGGGCGCGTCCCTGGCCATGAACTACCCGGGCGAGTCCATTCTAAAACGGATGGAACCCCTGTCCAAGGAGTTGGGGAGCGACTTCATCTTTCCATGCGACGTGACCAAGGACAGCGAGATCGACGCCGCCGTGGACCTGGTCCGGGAACGCTGGGGCCGTGTCGACATCCTGGTCCATTCCGTGGCCTTCGCCAACCGGGAAGATCTCAAGGGCCGGACCATCGACACATCGAGGGACGGCTTCCATCTGGCCCTGGACGTCTCGGCCTACTCCCTTCTGGTTCTCTGCCGGGCCTTCGAGCCCCTGCTCACGGACAGGGCCTCCATCATGACCCTGACCTACAACGGCTCCCAGCGGGCACTTCCCGGCTACAACATCATGGGCGTGGCCAAGGCCACCCTGGAGGCCATCGTCCGATATCTGGCCTGCGACCTCGGTCCACGAGGCATCCGGGTCAACGCCATCAGCGCCGGTCCCATCAAGACACTGGCCGCCACGGGCATCTCGGGGTTCCGGAACATCCTCTCCCATGTCGAAGAGATCGCCCCCCTGCACCGGAACGTTACCCAGGAAGACGTAGCCGGCACCGGCCTCTACCTGGCCTCAGACCTGTCCACGGCCGTGACCGGAAGCGTCCTATTCGTGGACTCCGGCCACAACATCATGACCGCCTGAACAAATGAGAGTTAAAATGGACTCCCTGCTGACCCTGCTTGGCCTGGTGGCCGTCTGGCTAATCCTGGTCCGAGTCGTTTTCCCGCGCATCGGCATCCGGGGCTGAGGCCCGGGACCATCCAGCTGCAGTTTGCCGCGGAAGCCCAACAACAAAGCCCGGAAAGTCCGAAACGAACAGCCCGACGACAGGAAACGATGATTTTTCGCTTGCCAACACATTGGCTTTCGTCTATTTGAATTGGCTTTCCGTTTTTGTGGAGAGGTGGCCGAGCCCGGTTTAAGGCGCACGCCTGGAAAGTGTGTGAACCCAAAAGGTTCCGGAGGTTCAAATCCTCTCCTCTCCGCCAAGCGATCAACACTCTCGACGAGTGATAATCAATTTTTTCCGGTTTCCCCATCTGTTCCATAAAAGCCAAGACGGCCTGAAACAGATGGGAAAAAAGGCCACCAAAGGGGGGTGTGGAGCAATCCACACCCCCCTTTTGCTTTTCAAAATCCATACTCGGCACACGGACGTATTTTTTCCCGTGAAATCTACCTTTGGGGCGAGATCATTCGCGTTGATGAAAATATGTCCGGAACGCCTTGCCAGACAAAATTTATCGGGGTATGGGGCGGATCATAGCCTTGGTTCGAGGGGATTGATTCAATGACTGTACGGGCGGATTTCAAATCAGCCCAATGTGATCTGCGTTCCTATCAACAACCAACAAAGGGAGTCCGGCATGAGAGACCTTCTGTTTTTCGACAAGATGTTGACGCCTAAAATCATAACAATTGTCTACTGGCTGATTCTGCTGGGGGTCGCATTAGGAGCATTGACCACGATATTCGGAGGCGGGTTCACCATTGGAAAATTCTTCATGGGTTTGATTGGCGCAGCCTTTGGAGCGCTATTTGCCCGAATATGGTGCGAATTGATGATCGTGCTCTTCAAGATGAACGAGGCCCTGCAGGAAATACGTAACAAGTAAAACAAACACCGGCCTGGATCCTAGGCCATGGCGATTGCAACCATCAGGCCGGGAACACCATTGCCGACTCGTCCACCGGGTCCAAGAGACCCTGATTTGTCACCTCTTCAACCATACATGGCCCCGGAACAGATGGCCGACGCCAGGAAGCATCCTGGCGTCGGCCACAATGTCGAACTGCTAAGATGCATTCGCAGAACTTGAACGCCCCTCCGATTCCGAAAGACTCAACAGAACCCCGGAGCGAGTCCAAATGGCCACACGCCCGTGCTGGCCTTCATGATGAATGAAAAGCATTGAACATCCATTCATGGTCGCGGGCAATCCTGCTTGACAAGCATCCTGGGTTGACCAAATACACGACTCGCGGGGAGAGGCCTTCCTGGCCGGACCTTCCCGTCGGACTTCAACCCGTGCCGCCGGTTTGTTCCGGCCAAGGAGACTCCGGACATGGCAGGACAGGACAACAATTCGCTCTCGTGGTTCGCCGACGGGAGAAATCTGCTCATCGTAATCCTGGCCCTGGTGGCCACCTTCCAGGCCTTTTGGATCTTCCACCAAAGGCCGGAAAGGTCAATACCGGACATTGAAAAGCCCAACGCCATGATCCATGCCGGACCGGAACGATCACCGACCCAGGAGGTCGCCGTGGTCGGGGTGACTGTGGAACCGGAACTTCGACGTTACATCCTTCTGGCCTTTGACAAACCGGTTGGCGAGGATCATGTCGGCCAAATTCCGAATCGAATTCCGGCTGAATTTTCTCCGGCCGTCCCCGGAACCTGGACCTGGATCAGCCCTTTTGCCCTACGCTTTGACGCAGTAAACCCCCTGCCCGTCGACACCGTGTTCCATCTCGGACTCGTCCCGGATCATTTTCTTCATCCGGGCCTCGTCATGGCCGGAGACACATCCTTCACCCTGCGAACCGGACGCTTCGAGATCTCCAGGGTCAAACTCGACGAGGAGCCCGCCCCCGAGGGCGGGGCCTTGGTTCTGGTCATCGGACGAATCGAGTTCACCTCTCCCGTGGACCCGGCGGATCTTGCGTCCCGTCTGAAACTGACGGACTCCAACGGAGAGGTCGATATCCCGGTAGCCGTGACCAGCACCTGGGCCGGCCAATGGATGAACTTCCGTTCAGGCCCTGTCCTCAAGGGCCCCGAACCCCGGCGACTGACCCTGACCGTGGCTCCGGACATGCCCTCGGTCCTGTCCGGAGCCGAACTGGGCCGAGTCTGGAGCCACCCGGTGGCCGTGGTCCTTGACTCCAGACTTCGGGTGACCAGGGCCTGGGCCGAAAGCGGACTGGACCACTCGAGCCTCAAACTCGAGCTCAGCACCCCGGTCACGACCGATGTCCTGGCCTCCTTCCTAACCATCGAGCCCAAGACTGCTTGGAAAGCCTCGGCACTGGGTCGGGAGATCTCCCTAAACGGGAACTTCCAACCTGGCAGGAGCTATGAACTGACCGTGGCCAAAGGCCTGGCCGCCGCGGACGGAGCCGTTCTTCCGGAACAATTCGTTCAGCGCATCGACTTCCCGGCCATCGAGCCCTCTGCCGATTTCATCCACCAGGGCATGTTTCTCTCGCGTCAGGGACTGCGCACCCTGGAACT